>CAIQDA010000511.1 GCA_903870415.1 uncultured delta proteobacterium | reverse complement strand
TCGGGGCGCAGGCCGCGTGGCTCAATGCGGTTTCGCCGCTTTTTGTGGGCTACGACGAAGGTCGCGGCATCGTGCGCGTGGAGCGCGAAAACACCGGGCTTCGCATCGTCGAGCGGCACTTTGCCCCCATGGCGTTCAATGGCCGCGCGGTCGTGAGCACGGTCACGGTCACGCGCGTTTCAGGCGCGGGTTCCGTCGTGGGCGCCGCCCTTGTGAACGACCATCTCGGTGGCGGCGCGGGAGGCACCGGCGGCGAAACCGTCGCGCGTACGTCCCATGGCCTCGTCGAAAGCGGTTCGTCGGGCGCGCGGATCGTTCACCAAGCGCTTGGAGCGGGCACCTCGATGGCCGCCGCAAGCGGTAGTATGGCCAATCCATATAGTGGGTTCGCACAAGGAAATAGCCTTGGAACGAGCCTTCCCTCGGGCGCCGTCGACGACGCGGTGATCGGTTTCGAGTTCCCGCTCGGGGACCTTGCCATTGGTGCGAGTGCGACCTTCGGTTGGGCGTCGATCGTGGTCGATGACGGCGTCTCGTCGCAGACGGGCGACGACGCGTTCGCTGCATTCGTCAATGGGCGTAGCGCCGAGCGGCTCGTGGCGGACGAAGCGGCGGCGTGGGACGCGTGGCTGACGGCGCCGCCCTCGGGCTCGGGCGCGAGCGAAAAGCAAACGTATCGCCTGCAGCAAGCGATGCTTCGCATGGCGCAAGTCAAGGAGCGCGGGCGCGGCTTTGGGCAGATCATGGCGTCGCTCGACCTGCGATTGGGCGAAGGAAACTGGAACGTCGCCTGGGTGCGCGACATGGCCTATGCAACCGCAGCCCTCGCGGAAACAGGTCACCTCGCCGAGGCGAAAGACTCGCTCGCCTTCGTGCTCAACGCCGACAGCGGCAAGTACGTGCGCGACGGACAGGGTCACGCATACGTCGGAAGCCCTTATCAAGTCTCCGTATGCCGCTATCTTGGCAGCGGCGTCGAAGAGACCGACGACGACGGCACCGGGCCCAACATCGAGTTCGACGGCTTTGGGCTCTACCTCTGGTCCCTCGGTCGCTACCTGGCCAAGGGTGGCGACGAAGCGTTCGTACGTCAGGCGTTTTCCACGCTTCGCGACCAGGTCGTCGCGCCGCTCCTCGCGCTTCAGGAGCCGAGCGGTCTTGTGGCCGCGGACTCGTCGATCTGGGAGCGCCACTGGAACGGAAACCAGAAGCACTTCGCCTACACGAGCATCACCGGCGCGCGCGGGCTCTGCGACGCGGCCGGTATCGCAGACAAGCTCGGCGAAGGCGCCCTCGCATCGACCTGGAGGGCCGCGGGCATCTCGATGCAGAATGCACTTGTGTCAAAACTCCGCGACGACCGAGGCTTTCTCGCGCAGAGCACGGAGGCCCTCGCCGACGGTCGTGGCTACGTCGATGCCGCGGTGCTCGAAGCCCTTAATTTCCAGCTCATTGACCCAACGAAGCGCACGTTTCGCGCCACGGTGAACGGCCTTGAAAGCGCGCTACGTACCGCGAGCGGCATGGGCATTTTTCGCAACGACGACGGCAGCGGTTACGACAAGGCCGAGTGGATCTTCCTCGACCTGAGGCTCGCACAAGCGCAGCGCACGCTCGGAAACGTGGCACGTGCCGACGCTCTTGAGGGCTGGGTGCGCGGCGAAGGCGACGAAAACTTTGGGCTCCTCGCCGAGCTTCACGACGAGCGCACAGGCGCGTACCGCGGAAGCGTGCCGATGGCGGGCTTCGGTGCGGGCGCGTGGCTCCTTGAGCGTGTGGCCAGGCAAATGCCAGCAAGTCCAGCGTGTGGCGTTTACGCCGTCGGCGATGAATCGATCGACACGGACGCGGGCGAGGCTCCTCCGGTTCCCGATGGAGGCGTGGCGACCGACGCGGGCTCGACCGTCGACGGAGATGCGTCGATGCCCGGAGCCGAGAGCCCTGCGCGCGACGCGGATTCGGGCGCATGCGCGTGCAACACGGCGGGTCGGCGTCGTGATGTTGGAGCGGGCGCTGCGTGGTTCGCCGGTTTGGGCACCCTCGTTGCGTGGGCTCGCCGCCGCGGGTCAAAGGAGAAGGCGCGATGATTCGGCTCGTGAAAAACCAGGGTTTAGTAGCGTTCTTCTTCTCCACGTTGCTGGCTCTCGCCGCGTGCAGCGATGACGGCTCGTCGACCACGGCCTACGAGCCACCGCCCTTGCCCGATGGCTCGACCGGCGTGGATGCCTCAAGCCCTCCTGATGCGGGTTCGGCCCTCGACGCTGCGCCATGGACGGGCGACGCGGCCCTCGTGCGCACCTGTCCCGTGAACGTGCGCTGGGTGCCGCCCGTTGGTGAGCGCCCGCATGCGGTGGCCCTCGCGGGAACCTTCAACGCGTTCGCGCTTCCAGGCCTTGTTTTGCAGGGTCCGGACGCAGACGGAGCATTCGCCGGAACCCTCGACCTCGCGCCGGGCGCGTACGCGTACAAGGTCGTCGTCGATGGGCAATGGCGCCTCGACGACGGCGAAGGCAAACGCATCTACGAAGGCGGCGTTGAGAACTCGATGCTGGAGGTTGTAGACTGCAACAAACCGGCACTGCGGGTCGTCTCGACGCAGACGACGCGCGCGGCGAAGGACCAAGGCGTGCTCGAAGCGTGGGTGCGCGCGAGCGAGGCCCAAACGGGGGTTCCCCTCGCCACGGCCAGCGTCGTGGATCGCCACGATTTCCAGGCAACGGCCCTCGCGGTCGACAGCTTCGATTTGGCAAGCGGATGGCTCCACCTCAGCCTTCACGGCCTTGCAGACGGCAAGCACTCGGTCGACGTGACCGTGACCGATGCGGCGGGGCGCGCGAGCGAGGTGTTGCACCTCGTGACGTGGGTCGAGGCGGAGCGCTTCGCGTGGAACGATGCGGTCATCTACATGGCCATGATCGATCGCTTCGCCGATGGCGACGCGGCCTCGAACGCGGCTCCCATCTCCGGCGTCGATTCACGAGCGGATTTCCAGGGCGGCGACCTCTGGGGCCTTCGCGACGCGGTTCGCTCGGGCACCTTTGACCGGCTCGGCGTGCGAGCGCTTTGGCTCAGCCCGTTTCACCGAAACCCGCAGGGCGCCTACAGCGCGGCGAACGGCATCACGAAGGTCACCGGGTACCACGGCTACTGGCCCATCAAAGCGCGCGAGGTCGACCCGCGCCTTGGCGGTGCCGATGCGCTCAAGGCCCTCGTGAAAGAGGCGCACGCGCACGGCATTCGCGTCCTTCAGGATTTCGTGGTGAATCACGTGCATCAAGAGCACGAGTACCTGCAGTCGCACCCGGAGTGGTTTCGCACGGGCTGCGTTTGCGGCACGTCGAACTGCGACTGGACGACGCACCGCCTCGAGTGCCTCTTTGCGCCCTACCTGCCCGACGTGAACTGGACGGTGCCTGCGGCGGCCAAGGCGTACGTGGACGACGCGGCGTATTGGGTCGACACCTTCGAGCTCGATGGCTTGCGCGTCGACGCGGTCAAGCACGTGGAAGACGTCGCCGTGCGCAACATCTCCGCAGGCCTTCGCGGACGCTTCGAGAGCGCGGGAACCAAGCTTTTTCTCACGGGAGAAATCGCCATGGGGTGGAACGAGTGCAGCGCGCCGAACTGCCCGGGCAACGATGAGAACTACGGAACCATCTCGCGCTACATCGGCCCCAAGGCCGGCCTCGACGGCGCGTTCGACTTCGTTCTCTACCACGCCGCCTCGTACAAGACGTTTGCCTACGAGGACCGCGGCCTTGCGCACGCGGACTATTGGCTCAAGGCATCCCTCGAACAGTTTCCGGCAGACGCCATCATGACGCCGTATATCGGCAGTCAAGACACGTCGCGCTTTGCAACCATGGCGACGTACCGTGGGCAGGCGGGTTTCCCCAGGGATCAAGCCTCGCGCCAATGGGACAGCCCCGGGGCGGCGCCGGCGGACGACGAGGCCTTTGGACGCCAGCGCCTCGGCCTTGCGTGGCTCCTCACCATCCCCGGAGCGCCGATGATGTACTACGGCGACGAGTACGGCGAAGTCGGGGCTGCGGACCCAAACAACCGCGCCAAGTGGCGAGGGGCCGGCACGCTCAATGCGAACGAAGTGGCGACGCGCGCGCTCACGGAGAAGCTCGGAAGCGCTCGTATGGAGCTTCCATCGCTTCGTCGCGGCGGTTACCGAACCCTCGTGGCGACCGATGATTTCCTCGCCTTCAGCCGGGAGCTGCCGACGGGAGAGGCGGCTGTGGTGGCTCTTGCTCGCACGCCGGGGTCGCGACGCGTCGTGCTTCCGCCGTCGCTTGCGGCGCGCTTCTCTGGTTCCCTTCGTGATCGACTTAGCGGCACCGTAGTGCCCGTGTCGTCGAATGCCCTCGCTCTGACTCTGCCTGCGCACGGCGCAATGGTGCTCGCTCCATGAATCGCACAGCCCTTCTCTCGATTGCCGCGCTGCTTCCGTTCGTCGCCGTGTCGCGTGCCGCCGCCGACGATGGCCGCTTCGAGTTCGGCTCCTACGGCCGCATGAACGCCGCCAGCGATTTGACAGGGCGCACGGGCCGCAGCGCCAACATTGTCGACCACGGCTCGCGCCTCGATCTCGACAGCTACGCGGAGCTTGAGCTGCGTCGCGAAGACCGCATGGACGAGACGACGACGATGCGCGTGGTGACGACGATCGCGCTCTTGCCGCCCTTCTTTCACTTCGACGGAAAGGCGAGCGACGTGCTCGCGGTGCGCAACCTCTACGCGGCGGTCACCCTCGACCGCTTGAGCGTGTGGGCGGGCTCGCGCATGGTCCGCGGCGACGATGCGTACCTGCTCAATTGGTGGCCCCTCGATAACCAGAATACCCTGGGCGGCGGCGCGGTTTACACGCTTCCGCGCGGCGAGGGCGACACGGTGTTTCAGCTTCACGGCGGGCTCCAGCGCATCGACGACCCGAGCACCTACGGCACCGTGCCGAGCCTCGTGCGTGCGGGTCTTGGTGCCACGCAGGTCGTGACCCTCGACCGACCGCGCGCCATTCAGACCTTCAAGGTCACGCACTTCTACCGCAACGGCGGCGACCGCAAACCCTTCAGCGACGACGCCGCGGGCGCGAAGGTCACCCTCTACGGCGAGGTGCACGAGATTGCGGCAGGCGTCGCAAAAGACGTCAATCGCCAGGACATCACGAGCTACCCGAGCGACACGGGCTGGATGCTCGGCGCGCAAGCCTCGCTTTGGAAGGGCGTACGCGACACGTATGCCGCCGTATGGGTGAGATATGCGCATGGGCTAGCGACGGTCGATCCGCTTGCCACATCTCAGGTCTTCGCCCTCGACCGCACCACGGGCAATGCGAACGAGGCCCTCGTGGCCGCGGCGGGCAACTGGGAGAGCGGCGACTTCGGCGTGCTCTTTGCGGGCTACGGTCGGCGCGTGCGGCGCGATGCCAACGTGAGCACGAGCTGGAACAACTTCGACGAAGGCGCGGTGATTGTCAGGCCGCAATGGTGGTTTCACAAGAAGGCAGGCCTCAGCGTCGAGGCAGCCCTCGAGCACCGGCGCTACGCGATGCTCGACCAAGCCACCGACGACGTCGTGAAGGCGAGCCAGCTTCGCCTCGGCTCGCAGCTCTACGCGACGCCCTGGGGCCCCGGCTCCTTCAAGCGTCCGCAGGTGGGTCTCGTCTACCAGGCGACGATGCGCGACACCGGTGCGCGCGGCCTCTACCCCATCGACGACGTCTTCAGTCAGCGCGGCCTCACGCACTACGCGGGCGTTTTCGCCGAGTGGTGGTTCAACTCGTCGTCGTACCCATGAGCGCGGTTAGTACTGGAAATCGCCTTATGAAACGCACCACGTCTCCTCGCCCGTACGGTCCTGTCATGCCCCGTTCTTCGCTCCTCACCGCCTCCGTGCTCGGCGGCTTTGCCGTCTCTCTCGTGGCGCTGCAGCCCGCGTGCGTCTCCGTCGACGACGACGAGAAGCGCCCCACGCTCACGACGCAAGTCGACGACTGGCGCGACGAGGTCATCTACCAAGTGCTCGTCGATCGCTTTGCGAACGGCGACCTCAACAACGACCAGCGCGTGGTGCCCGGCGCGCTCGCCCGCTACCAAGGCGGCGACTGGACGGGGCTCACGGACAAGCTCGGGTACCTCTCCACCCTTGGCATCACGACGCTCTGGATTTCTCCAGTCGTTCGCAACGTCGAGACCGACGCCGACGTGGACGCGTACCATGGCTATTGGGCGCAGGACCTCACGGCGACCAACCCGCACTTTGGCGACATGGCCTCGCTGCGCAAGCTCGTGCAAGCCGCTCACCAGCGCGGCATGAAGGTCGTCCTCGACATCGTCACGAACCACATGGGTCAGGCGTTCTTCTACGACATCAACCTGAACGGGAAGGCCGACATCAACGTGGGCGGCACGGGCTTCTGCATGCCGGGCCAATGCGCGCCGGGGCAGAGCCAGTCGTCGCGGGTCGAGCACATCAACGAGTTCGACCCGGACTTCGACGCGCGTGGCGTCCAGTCGTTTACCTCGCTTGGGCTCGCGGGCCGCGCTCCGATGATCTTCATCGACGACCCGACGATCAACCGTGTGCCGCCGAAGCCGGGCATCCTCGGAACTGCGGCGGCGTACCACGGCATGGGGCGTATTACGTCGTATGACCAGCCGCAGCAGGTGGAGCTTGGCGACTTTCCGGGCGGGCTGAAAGACGTTGCGACGGAGAACCCGACGGTGCGTGCGACCATGGTCGACGCCTACGCGCGCTGGGTCGAAGAGACGGACCTCGACGGCTTCCGCATCGACACGGTGAAGCACGTGGAGCACGAGTTTTGGCAGGTGTTTTCCCAGGCCGTTCGTCAGCGCCTTGCGGCCCAGGGCAAGCGAAAATTCCTGATGTTCGGCGAGGCCTTCGACGGAAGCGACCAGCTCCTAGGCAGCTACACGAAGAAGGGCGAGCTCGATTCCGTGTTCTACTTCTCGCAGCACTTCCAAGTGTTCCACGACGTCTTCGCGCTCGCGAAGCAAGGCGGCCAAGCGGGCACGAAGAAGATCGAGGACCTGTGGGGAGCGCGCGCCGCGAACTACGGCACCGAGCCGCAGGAGAACGGCATCGGCATCGCGCCCACCAAGGCCCTCGTGAACTTCATGGACAACCACGATCGTCCGCGTTTTCTCTGGGACGCGAAGGGCGATGTGGCCTCACTACGCAATGCACTCTCGTTCTTGATGACGGAAGACGGTATCCCGTGCATGTATTACGGAACCGAGCTTGAGTTCGCAGGCGGCAACGACCCGTCGAACCGCGAGGTTTATTGGAGCGCGAACCCGAGCTGGCGCACGGACGGCGACACGTTTAGGCACTTTGCGAAGCTCGCGCGCGTGCGCAAAGAGAGCCTTGCGCTGCGTCGGGGCGAGAACCACGTGCTCTTCTCGACGGCGAACACGGGCACCGAAGCCGACGCCGGCATGTTCGTGATGGAGCGGAGCGGCGGCGATGCAGGCCAGGAAATCGCTGTGGTGGCGATGAATGTGCACGCAACGAAGACGAGCACGGCGACCTTCACCGTGGGCGATCTCGGCCGCGGCAAGACCTTCACGGACGCGATGGGCGTCTTGCCGACTGCGCTCAATGTGCCTGTAACGGGACAAGTCACCGTGAGCCTCCCGGCGCAGAGTGCAGCGGTATTCGTGGTGCAGCGGCCGTAAACGTTTCTTGAATTCCCTGTTAGCGTCCAGCGGCTTGAACGTCGCTCGTCGCTCGATTACTCGTTGACTCCGCGATCGACCCACGCGATCGTCGCTGTGCGCGGGTGCGCCGGCGAAAGCACCGGGGCCTTTGCGATCGCGTGGGACCAACGAAAAAAGGAATTTACGAAATGAAACGATCTCTCCTGATCACGGCGACGTGCCTCGCTCTCGCGGGTTGTGGGCAGCCTGCCACGCTGAACGGGGTCCGTTACCCGACGCACGGGTTTCTCGACAAAGACACGAATAAAAGCGAGAAGATTTGCTATGAGCTGTCGATTGGAAACGTGGTTTGGTCCGCGCTGACCCTGCCTTCGGTGGTGTTGCCCGTCTACTTCGTCGGCTTTAGCTTGTACAACCCCGTGCGCGTCAAGGCCGCGAATGGTGGCTGCGGCTTCGACGATAAGTAGTCACAACGACTCCTCGGCGACGCGCCCGGCGACTGTCACCATGCGATCAATCGGAAGCCCATGGGACGCCCGCACCACGACCTCGCGCCCAAGGATGTCGTGGTGTCGCTGGGCGTCGGGCATTGGATTCGGGATAACGGAGGCGGGGTTCGTGTTATCGGCTGGGAACACGCCTCCAACAATGTCGCCGACGAATGGCATGGACGCGTGGGCGCCTTGCCCGCCTCGACGAAGGGAAATCGACACAACGCCGGCACGATCGGGGGATTCGCTTGGCGACGTGTGCCACCAAATCGTGGTTTAATCGGCGTATGCGAACGCGTCCTCACCGAGCCGGTTGTCGCTCAAGTCGTCGACGGCGGATCCGCCCGGGCGCGCTCGACGACAGCATGCATATCGATGGCGATTCAGCGACTCACGGCCACCTTGTGTCGCGGATCCCGTGTGTGGCTCAGTCCGCTCCCTCTTCGGATTCGTCGGGTGCCAATTGATTATGAAATACCGAAACCGCTCAAAGGCGATGGCGCCGGCTCGAGCTCGCGCGGCGGCGGCCGTGGTTGCGGGCGCGTGTGTCGTGATGGCCATGGCGCCAGCGTGCGGAACGAGCGAAGTGCTCATGCCGTCGCGTCCGGTCGAGCGTTACCCGGACCTCGCGACGCGCCCTGCGTGCGATGCGGATCATGAGCTCGAGATCGCCTACGCGGTCGCGGAGGATGTGCTTGCACTCTGCACGAATGGCGTCTGGCGTGGCGTGAGCGCACCGGTGCCGGCGACGGACGGGGGCGCGAGCACCGGGACGACGGGAGCCACGGGAGCCACGGGAGCCACAGGAGCCACAGGAGCCACAGGAGCGACGGGTGTGCCTGGAGAAGTCGGTCCGTCGGGCGCAACGGGGGCGACGGGCGAAACGGGCCTCACGGGCGCCGCGGGGCCGAACGGCGGCGCGACGGGAGCCACGGGAGCCACAGGAGCAACCGGGCAAACGGGTTCGAACGGGTCCAATGGCTCGAATGGCGCCACGGGGCACACGGGCGCAACGGGATCGAACGGCACGAATGGGACCAATGGTTCCAATGGCGCGACGGGCGCAACCGGGCAAGCGGGTTCGAATGGGACCAATGGATCCAATGGCGCGACGGGCGCGAACGGGTCCAACGGCTCAAATGGTTCGAATGGCGCAACCGGGCAAGCGGGTTCGAATGGCGCCAACGGTGCGAACGGCGCAACCGGCGCGACGGGCGCAACCGGGCAAGCGGGTTCGAATGGGACCAATGGCTCGAATGGCGCAACGGGCGCGAACGGCGCGAACGGTTCCAACGGCTCAAATGGTTCCAATGGCGCAACCGGAGCCACCGGACCCACGACACGGGTCGCCATCGCGGCGGAGGCACCTGGCGCGAACTGCGCCAACGGCGGGTCTAAACTCATTTTCTTTGTGGACATGAACGGAAGCGGCGCGTGTGATACGCAGGAAGAGGTTTTGACGATCCAGATTGCGTATGTGTGCAATCCGCCCGCAGGCGCGACTGGACCAACGGGCGCGACTGGACCCGCGGGTGCAAACGGCGCGGCTTTGATGCCTTTTGGCAACGGGTCCGACGGCGCGCTTCGGGTATTGGCGAGCACGACGTACACCCTGAGCCCAACCGCCACTCCGGTCGACGGCAGCGCGGGTTCTGCCGCGGTTCGCGCCGCGCGAGGAACAGGACTCCAGTCGGGGCAACTCGTCATGCTGCATCAAACGCAAGGGACAACCGCCGGCGCGTATGAACTCGCGACCATCTCGACCGTGAGCGGTTCGGCCGTCACGCTGAGCTCGCCCCTTGCGCGGACGTATTCGTCGAGTGGCCTCGACCACGCGCAACTCATCGTTGTCCCGCAATACACGACGGTGACCCTTGAGACCGCATCGGTGCTCACCACGCGCGCGTGGGACGGAGAGACCGGCGGAATCCTCGCGTTCGAGGCGAACGGCATCGTCAGCATCAACGGCGTTGCCGACGCGAGTGGCCTCGGGTTCCGTGGGTATTCGCACGCGTCAAGTTGCACCTCAAACGCCCCGTACCGGTGTGCCAACGGGTACGCGGGCGAGTCGGCGAACGGCATCGCGAGGCCTCAATCGACGGCCAACGGTTCCGGCGGCGGCGGCGGAACCCAGGGGCAAGACTGCGCGGGGGGCGGCGGCGGCGCGTATGGAAGTTCCGGCGTCAAAGGCAGCGACGGCAGCGCGCTAGGCAATTGCATTTTGAATGGTGCCAATCCTGGTGGCTCGGCGGGAAGCGCCTCGGGCAATGCGAACCTCGCGGTGAATTTGCTCTTCGGTGCCGCCGGCGGCGAAGGCGGGGCCGACGAAGACGGTGCCTATCCCGGTCGCGGAGGCAACGGTGGCGGAGTGGTTTGGATGGCAGCCCCCATCGTCAACGTCGTCAGCGGCGGCGTGCGCGCGAACGGCGCTTCCGGTGGCGCTGGCGCGAACGGTCTTCCATGCCAGGGCGGCGGTTACGGCATGGGCGGCGGCGGCGGTGGTGCCGGTGGGGCCATTCGCATTTTGGCCACGTCCGCGAGCCTCAGCGCCCCGGTGACGGCCACGGGCGGCCAGGGCGGTGTGTGCTCCGACCAACGCACGTTCGGCGGGGCCGGCGGAGCGGGTCGCATCGCGATCGGTGCCATCCAAGTCATCGGCTCGACGACGCCCACGTATTTTGGCGGGTAGCGGGTTTGCGTAACACCATGTGCATCCGTATGAAGCGCTCGCCTGTTTCCACCTTGGGCCTCATCGCGTTCGGGCTCGTCACGTCCGTCCGCGCCGGTGCGCAGGACGTCGTCGAAGACCCATCAAAGTCCGTCGCTCCCCACGAGAGCCCCGCGACCGCACCCGCCGTTGAACCTCCCGCACCGGCGGAAGACGGGGCGCCTCTATGGCTCGCGCCCTCGCTTGATGGCTCGGTGGGTCTCTTGCGCATGCATAGTGCACGGACAGGTCCTCCCCTGCGCCTTCGCGTCGGAATGCACGGGCAAGGGTTTTCGCAGCAGGGCCTCGTCGTGCGGGGTGCAGGCACGCTGGCCGGAGACGACAACTCGCGCACCATCGGCGACCTGACGTTCGGACTCACGGGCCCGGACCTTCCATGGCTTCGCAACCTCGAGATCTTTGCCTCCATCGCGAGCAGCTCGAACCTCAATGAGCGCACGGATCGAGTTCGCACGGACCCGACGCTCATCCTTTCGCTCGGTAACGTGACAGCGGGACTTGCGGCGACGTTTGCACAGGGACGCGGATTGTACGCAGGCGTCGCGGCGCGCGCTCGCTTCCTTTCGGCGCGAGGCGGAATGGTGAGTGACACGAACGCGACGAGCGGTTCGCTTGACTTCATTGGCACCTACGACGTTGCGAATTCGCAAGTCGTTCGATGGCCCATCCTGCTGCATCTCAATGCAGGGTACATGCATGATCGCTCGCTGGCGCTCTTGCCCGATAACCAGTGCGCGAATTCGACCGGGGCTGATTCGTGCATTCGATCGCGCGTGGTCGAAACCTTCGCCTATGGCCTTGGGACCTCGCGGGTTCGCGCGTCCGTCGGCGTCGAATGGCCTATTCCGCTGCATTCATCGTGGGGAGCTCTTGGAATCGTGCCCTTCGGCGAGTACCATCTTGAGGCGAGTGTCGGCGATGGAGACCCCGTCGTCACGCGTGCGCTTGGCTCGGCGTCGAGCGCGGGAGCTCCGTCCGTCGACAATGTGTTCGCGCAGTTCGTGACCGCCGGCGTTCGTGCTCATCTCGCGGACCGTTGCTCGGTGCTCGCCGCCGTGGACGTGGGCATCCAAGGAACTGGGTTTGCGTACGGTCCGCCAATGCCTGCGTGGAATGCGATTGCGGGCTTTTCCTACACATTTGAGCGCGACGAGGCTCATGCTCTTGTCCCTTCGACCCCAGCTCCCGAAGCGCCTCCGCCGGCCGTTGCCGCCATCGAAGCGCCTCCGCCCGAAGTGCCCGTTGCGCCCGTCGCGGCGTTGACCGTCCCTGCACGCGTTTCCGTGAGCGCTTTTGATGCGGATGGAACTGCCGTTTCCGGATTCACGACCGCGCTTGCCTCCGCCGACGGCACCCTCAAGGGAACCCCGCGTGCCGATGGCGGCTTCGAGGCCGCGGCTGGCGTCTACGTCCTTCACGTAGAGGCCAACGGGTTTGTGTCACGTGACCGCGAGGTCCGGCTAGAGAACGGCGAGACCCACGCCGTCGAAGTGCTTCTTCGCAGCGAGGCACCACCGTCGGTCAAGCTCACCTCGAGCGCGATCGAACTCGGCGAGCCCATTGTCTTTGGGCACAAAGACGCGCAGATTTTGCCTCGATCTCGGGAGATCCTCGCCATCGTGATCGATGTTCTCGCGAAGCATCCCGAGATTCGCACGCTTTCGATCGAGGGACACACGGACGACGTGGGGCCCGCAAAAAAGAACTTTGAACTGTCAAGTGCGCGCGCTTTGGCGGTTCGCGCGTACCTCGGCGCCCATGGCGTTGACGCGAGCCGGCTGCGGTCCATGGGCTACGGCGAGTCGAAGCCCCTCGTTCCGAATCGCTCGGCGGCCTCGCGCGCCAAGAATCGTCGCGTGGAGTTTCGAATCGTCGAGTGAGGGCGCAGCGCCCGTCAAGTGCGACGGTCACCTGTCGAGTCCCCAGGCGAGCGCAACAACACGCTCGAACAAGCGGAGGTTGCGCACAGGTTGCGCGCGTTAGGCGTAAAGTTTCAGGTGTACGCCGTCGGAAAAGAGTGTGATGCTTGGAAATCACGATTCGGCGCGAGCCGATCAGAAGGCCCCCTATGTTGCGTCACGTCACGTTTCCCTTGATTATTGCCTCTGCGTTCCTCGCGGCGTGCGCCTCTTCAAACGCAAACACCACGGACGCGGACGCAGGCGGGGCGCCTCCGGACAATGGCAGCGGCGCCGGAAAGTGCTCCGCCGGGCATTACTGCGCCGGAAACGCGTCGTGTAGCAGCAGCACCTCGAGCAGTTGCGTTGCCTGCCCCGCGGGCACGGCGGCGGCCACGGGCGTCGAACGTGGGACCGATTGCAAGGCATGCGCGTCATCGTATTGGTCTGCGGCGGGTTCGGCGAGCTGCTCTTCGTGCTCGACGTGCGCGAAAGGGACCTACCTCTCGAGCGGGTGCACGGCAGGCGCGAACACGGTATGCCCTGCCTGTAAGGCGATAGCAGGCTGCGTAGCCGGAAACCTCTCGTGCACCACAGCGTCGAACGCGACGTGCACGAAGTGCAGTGCGGGCTACTCTCTTAGCGGCGGTTCATGCCAATCGTGCGCGGCGGGCACTTTTGCAGCCGCGGGTGCGACGAGTTGCTCCACGTGCGCGTCCGGGACAAGCTCGCTCGCGGGGGCGGCGTATTGCACAGTTCCGAGCTGCGTGGGCCTCGCCTCCGGGCAATCGGACTGCGGCCCAAACAGGGAAAATTGCTGCACGAGCCTTCTTGTGACAGGAGGAGAGTCGGTGAAGCTCGACGCGACCCATACGGCGACGGTGAGCGCCTTCAAGCTCGACAAGTATGCCGTGACCGTCGCTCGCTTTCGTCGATTCGCCGAAGCATGGTCGAACACGTCCTGGCGCCCGCAGGAGCACGATGGACGGCACACGCACCTCGCCGGCGGAGGTCTGACCGATGTGACCGGCGGCGGTCTCGAATACGGCTGGAAAAGTGCAGACTATGAAGGTGACGTTCCTAACACCATCGCGGGTTGGACGAATCATCTGACAAACTTGACCTTCTGCCAGGGCATGGGGTTTACGATGACGTGGACTGCGACAAGCGGCGCCTATGAGAAGCGGCCGATCAACTGTGTCACGTGGCCGGAAGCTTACGCGTTCTGTATATGGGACGGCGGGTTTCTCCCAAGCCGTGCGGAGCAGGTGTACGCTGCCGCGGGCGGCGCGCAAAATCGCGTGTACCCATGGTCGACGGACTTGGTGAGCCCGCCCATCGGCGCGACCTACACGGTTTATAACCCTCCTCGTTCGAGCGACCTACCGACGGTCGTGGGATCGCGGTCGCCGCTCGGCGACGGTCGCTGGGGCCACACCGATTTGGCGGGGAACGTCTTCGGTTGGGATCTCGATTGGTATTCTCCCAATGCGTACCCGCGTTCGACCGTGGATGCTGCCACCGTTTCTCTTGCCAACCCGATTGAAGCTTATCGGGTACAGGGCGGCGCGTTTTTCGGCAGCGACGCAACCGCGGTGAGGGTCACCACCACCGTGTTCGACGAGCCCGCCCACCGCACCGTCACCAATGGTTTCCGCTGCGCGAGGCCGCCAACGGCTCCTTAACGCCGAGCGTGTAGACAGCTCATGGTTGACAAGCGCCGTGCATCGCTTCGGCGATCGCGGGAGCTTGGCCTCGGCCGTGGGCACGTGCGTCACAAATCCGAGGAAACCGCTTCGGGCGTCCGCGGTGTGTGCCGCGTCGAGAGCGGGTGTGCCTCGGGATGGTCATAGGCGTCAAGGCCGATGATCTCGAGAGGCTGTCCCTTGCGCGATTGCCGGCCGCTGCGCACTGCTTCGACCAAGGAAAAGACCGTGTGATCGACGTAGCGTGCGTGGCGCAGGTCGAGGAGCAGCGCGCGATCGTCCGGCGTGTCGAGGAGCTCTTGGCGAAGCGGGAGCGCGTTTGCAAAGATGGCGGGGCTCCGCACGGTGACGACGCGCGCCGTGCCACGCTCCGCTGTCTCGAAGTGACAACGACGAAAGTCCTGAAAACGCAGGCCGCGCGTCAAGTGGACACCGGCCTCAAGGGCGATGCCCGCCGCGATTCCCGCGAGCAGGTCGACCGCGACGGTGAACACGATCGTCGTGAGGAAGACGGCGGCTTGGTCGAGGCCGATGGTGCGGGCGTGCAAAAGGCCCCGCGGGGATGCGAGCTGCAGGCCCTTGAGGACAAGAAGCGCGGCGAGGGCGGCGACCGGCAGGCGATGGACGAGATTGGGCACAAGGGCGACGAACGCGAGGAGCGCGAGGCCATGGACAACGTTCGCGCGAGCCGTGCGACCGCCCGCCGTCACATTCGCTGAACTCCTGACAATTTCTGAAATCATCGGGAGCCCGCCGAGGAGTCCCGCTACGGCGTTTCCTGCGCCTACGGACACGAGATCGCGGTCGAGGTCCGTGCGCCGATGCAGCGGATCCATGCTGTCGATCGCCTTCGCGCTCAGGAGCGTTTCAAGGGAGCCGACGACCACGAGGAGGACGAGCGCACGGGCTCCGGCCAGCGAGAGGAGGCCAGCGAACACCGGGGCTCCCGCGAGTTCGGAAAGGTGTTCCGGGACATGTACGAGGTCCTCGGCGTAAATTGGCGAGGGAACAAGTCCGGCCACGAGCAAATCCCGCGGATGGGCAAGATCGAGCGCTTCGCCCAGAAAAAGGGCGACCGCGAGCCCTGCGATGGCTGGCGGAACACGTGCCACCTTCCCCGTTGCGAACTTTGCCCATGCCACCATCGCGGCGAGCACCGCGACGCCAATAAAAACGCTGACCGGACGCGCATGCAGGAGGCTCAAAGGTAGCTCCGCGAGCAAGGCGCCCGGCGTGTGCGCGGCAGGTTTCACCCCGAGGAGCACGTGACCTTGCTTGGCGACGAGGAGCACGCCGATGGCCGCGAGCATGCCGTGGACGACCGACGCAGGCACGAGTTCGGCGAACCGCCCCGCGCGCGTGAGACCTAGTGCAATCTGCACGCATCCCGCGATCGCCACCACCGCAGCGGTGCGCTGGACGCCAAGGGCCGCATCGCCCGCACCGAGCGTTTCAACGGAGCCGAGCACGATGACGATGAGTCCGGCCGCCGGCCCCTTGATGGTAAGCGGCGCACTTCCGAGGAGCGAGGGAACGAGCCCTCCCACGATGGCCGTAAGCACGCCTGCGAAGGGCGGAAAGCCGCTTGCGAGCGCGATCGCGAGACACAACGGAAGCGCCACGAGTGCGACGACAAAGCCGGCAACCAAGTCACTCGCGAGGTCACGGGGTGGGCGCGGGGCGGAAGGAGGCATCGGGGGGGGGACCGTAACGAATACCCCTCCAAAACATGCCACGCAAGACATCTTTCAAAGCTGCGCCGAAGCAAAACCCGCTCCGGGATTCTTGACGCAGCGGAGTGCCGATGAATAGTGCGCCTCTTCAACGAGGGCGTATGAGCACGAAGGCAGAGTTCAGGATCAAGACGGCACTTGGGCGCCTCGTCCCGAGCCGTAAGGAACGCCTCGTCGCGATTGATGCAGCGCGGACTGGCTGCGCGTCGCCCGGGTGCAGCACATGACGCCGTTCAAGCCACGGCTATATTCCTTTCGTCGATGTCCCTATGCGATGCGCGCGCGCATGGCGCTCGACTACGCAGGCTGCAACGTCGAGACCATTGAGGTGAGCCTAAAGGCGAAGCCCGCGGAACTCCTGGCATGCTCGCCGAAGGGCACGGTTCCGGTGTTGTGCTTGGAAAACGCAGTCCTCGAGCAGAGCCTCGACATCATGCGATGGGCGCTCGCGCAGCATGACCCGGACGACTGGTTGATGGCGGGAAATGCATCGGCAGCACAGGACACTTCCGCGTGCATTGCAGAGAACGACGGTCCCTTCAAGGGGTACCTTGATAGGTACAAATACGCCGCCCGGTACCCGGAGCATTCGCGCGAAGAGTGGCGCGAGCGCGGAGAATCGTTCTTGGGCGCGCTTGAGCAGCGGCTTCAGCATCATCAGTATCTGATCGCCGATCGCCGGACCTTGGCCGATGTCGCGTTGGCCCCGTTCGTTCGCCAGTTTTGCGGAGTGGATGAAGACTGGTTCTGGGCGAGCCCATACCGCGGCGTGCAACGTTGGCTGCAGCGCTTTCTGGAGTCGGAGCTCTTTGTGCGGGCGATGGCAAAGTGACGCCGGCTTGCCC
>CAIQDA010000510.1 GCA_903870415.1 uncultured delta proteobacterium | reverse complement strand
CCAACATCTCCGCCTTCGCCATCGTCCCTATGGAGCACAGCGGAGATTAGATGGATAGGGAATTAGTCAAACGGGACACTAGGGTGCCTTCAGATCGGGCAGCGCGGGCACGTCGGCACCGAAGAGCGGACCGAGCGCGAGGAACGCCCCATCGGGCACGTCCGAACCGCCGAGCCACATGCATTTTGCGCCGGATTCCGCTGAAGAAAACGCGCCGCCCTGGCACGCGGAAGCGAAAAAGTTTTGCCGCCACTTGGCGAAGAACGTGCGGACGGTGAACGCGATGTCGTCGCTGAATCGGTCGTCGAGCGAGCGCACGTTCCCTGCCGAAGGCGAGACTCCGGCGGGACCGAACGAAGCGGAATGCTCGTAAGCGTCTTCGGAATCCGTGTGAACGACGGGAACGGAGACTGTCACGAGAAGTGGGGTGTGAAGTTCCACCGTGAACGCCGCTTGATACGTCGACTCAATGTGGACTGCGGCGTGCGTGAAGACTCGCGGCTCGCTCCGGTACCGTGTCACTGGCCGCGTTTTCGTGCGCCACGCCAGGCGGTACTTCGTGACCGTGCGTTGCTTTCGCTCCGTACGGTATTCGGTGTGCGATTGCATCCGTCCGTTGACGTACTCGGTCTTCGTATACGGAATCTGTTCGTTGTAATACTCGGTATCGGTATAAGGTTCCTGGTAGCTCTCTTGGTACGACTCCACGTCTTGGTAAGGGACTTGTTCGACCCAGTCGTGCGAGAGCGTGGTCGGTGTTCGCTGCACCCGTTGCTGCACCGATCCGGCGACCGTCACCTCAAGCGCTGTTTTTGAGACCGGGTCGAAGAGCGGAGACCTCGTTCCAGCCGAGGCAACTTCCCCGCGCATGCGCGCCAAAAGCGCATCGCTTGCCCCTGCGACGGTTCCACTGACTTCGACCCGCGCCACCTGATGCGGGAGCACCACGTGCGCCGCGGGCGACGTGCCCATGGCGATGCACGCGCGTTCGACGACGCTTTGGCTGTACGGACCACTTGCTTGCGCCGCGGCCTCGAGGGACCGGCATCGCGCGCTCGTGTACGCCGCCGTTTGAGACTCGATGGCTTGCCGAAACGGGGCGAGGTCGCCGCATCGGTAACGAGGAGCCGACCGGACGCGCGAGGCGTCGAGGAATCGCCCAGCCTGCGCCAGCGCGTCGATTCGGCCAAGCACGAGGCTCTGAACGCTGTCGCGCAGCGATGAAAACCGCAGCGCATCGGTTCCGCCAAGGGCTTCACCCCAGGTGTCGCGACGCGTGCAGAGCTCAAGCATCTGGTTCTCCGCCTGATCGCCCGCATCCGTGAGGAGTTGTCGTTCAGCGGCGCTGAGGATTTCCTTCGTCAGCGCGCCTCGCGCGTCGCGGCGTTCGCGAAGCGCTTCCGAGTCGTTCGGGTCGGACTCGATCGCTTCGTCATAGAGGTCGAGGGCGCGACGCAGGTCCCCAGCCTCGACGGCACTGCGCGCCTGGCTCCGCGCGGCGTGACAGCCCGTAGCGGCGATGGCGAGAACAACGAAACCGGTTTGAAGGCAGAGGCGTGCGCGCATGGAGGCTCGAAGACTGACGTTCGGGGACACGTGTAGATTCAAGCAGAAGCGACGGTGTTTCGGGAGCGCATGAAGGCGCAGCTCCTGCGGCAGGGGGCAGATCATGCACAGGCGAGGCGTGGCAAGCGCGCTTTTATCCAGCAGTTGCCTGCACGATGCGCTGCGTGGGCGCGGCAAATCGTCGCATCCATGACGTGGATCATGGTGGGTGTCCGGCTCGGTTGGTCTTTGCAACTCATGCGGAACGCGTATCGACGTTCGCGCGCATGCCAACGGTTGGCACGCGGCGTCGCGCAAGGAGTCTGCATGTCCATTCGCCGCCGTTCCATCTTGTCTGCGACCTTCGCACTGACCGCCATCATGGTCGCTGGGCTTGGTTGTGAAACACCGAAACCGCCCACCGCGGTGACCCCAAGCAGTGGTGCCGCCACGGCGTCCGTGAAGGACCTGATGACCGCGCGCGGGCTCACGGAAGCTGACGTCGAAGCTGCGCTCAAGACCTTCGTTCCAAGCGGGAAAAAGGACGAATACGTGATCTTCGCATCGGGCGGTCAGTCCGGGCAGATCATCGTCATCGGGGTTCCCTCGATGCGCATCCTGAAGGTCATCGGTGTCTTCACGCCGGAGCCTTGGCAGGGTTGGGCGACGGGCAGCACGGACGGCGCGCGAATTCTCGCAGGCGGCTCGCAAGACGGTCACGCGATCACGTGGGCCGACGTTCACCACCCGAACCTCTCGGAGACGAACGGCGACTACGACGGCAAGTACATCTTCGTGAACGACAAGGCGAACGCGCGCGTGGCCGTGGTCGACCTCGAAGACTTTGTGACGAAGCAAATCGTTGCGAATCCGCTGGTCGCAAGCGATCACGGTGGGGCCTTCGTGGACCCAAACACGAACTACGTCATCGAGACGAGCCAGTACCCCGCGCCTCTCGGTCGCGACTACCAGCCGATCACGGAGTACAAAGAGAAGTACCGCGGGCTCGCGATGTTCTGGAAGTTCGACAAGACGAAGGGCCGCATCGACGAGGCGGCGAGCTTCGGCATCGAGCTGCCTCCGTACACGCAAGACCTCGCGGACGCGGGCAAGATCGGTTCGGACGGTTGGGCCTTCATCAACTCGTTCAACACCGAGATGGCTATCGGCGGAACGCTGGAAAATCAGCCACCAATCGAGTCCGGCGCGTCGCAAAACGACATGGACTACATGCACATCATCAACTGGAAGCACGCTGAAGAGCTCGTGAAGGCCGGCAAGACGACGACCATCAAGGGCATCCGCGTGATTCCACTCGCGGTCTCCGCCGCCGAGGGCGTCCTCACGCTCGTCGGTGAGCCGAAGAGCCCGCACGGTTGCGATGTAACCCCCGACGGCAAGGACATCGTCGTTGGCGGCAAGCTCGACACGCACGCCACGGTCTACAGCTTCGAGAAGATCAAGAGCCTCATTGATCAGAAGAAATACGAAGGAAAAGACGCGTACGGCGTTCCAATCCTCAGCTTCAAGGACACGATCCGCGGCCAAGTCGAACTCGGACTCGGCCCATTGCACACGGTCTTCGATGCGAGCGGCAATGCGTACACGTCGGTGTTCCTCGATAGCGCCGTCGCCAAGTGGGACTGGCGGAACCTCAAGCTCATCGAAAAACTGCCTGTGCATTACAACATCGGCCACATCCTCGCCGCAGAGGGCGACACGGTGAGCCCCGACGGCAAGTACGTCGTTGCGATGAACAAGATGTCGATCGATCGCTTTCAGCAGGTCGGACCGCTCTACCCGCAGAATTTCCAGCTCGTCGACATCACCGGCGAGAAGATGAAGGTCATCTACGACATGCCGATCGGCATGGGCGAGCCGCACTACTCGCAGATGATCAAGGCCGACAAGCTTCACCCTATCAAGGTGTACGCGCCAGGAACGAACCCCTACACGGGCCAGAAGGATCCCTTCGCGGTCGAGTCGGGCCAAGAGCGCATTGAGCGCAAGGGCACCGTGGTCGACGTCTACATGACGGCGATTCGAAGCCACTTCACCCCGGACCGCATCGAGGTCAACGAGGGCGACACGGTGAACGTGCACATCACGAGCCTCGAGCAGGCCGAAGATCAAACCCACGGTTTCACCGTGAATATGCACAACATCGACCTGAGCCTCGAGCCGGGCAAGCACGAAAACGTGACGTTCAAGGCCGACCATCCGGGCGTCTATCCGATGTACTGCACCGAGTTCTGTTCGGCGCTGCACCTCGAGATGGCGGGCTACATGCTCGTCAAGCCTAAGAAGTGATGGACGCGAACATGATGCACTCTACACGTATCGTTCCGTTCGTCCTCGCGGTCACGCTGGCTCTCGTTGGTTGCGGCAAGAAGAGCGAAGGTACGCAAGCTCCCGCAGCGCTCGACCCGGCGGACGGTCCCGCAGACATTGTGATCCCGGAGATCGCCGCATCGACCGACATTGAAGCGGGCCAGAAACTCTTCGCATCGAAGGGTTGCAGCGCCTGCCACAAGGTCGGCGGAGGCAAGCTCGTGGGCCCCGACCTGCAAGGCGTCACCGCGCGTCGCAAGCCCAAGTGGATCGCGCGCATGATCTTGCACCCCGATCAAATGATCCAAAAGGACGAGACCGCGCGCGGCCTTTTGAAAGTGCACATGACCGCGATGCCCGTTCAGAACGTCGATGCAGCAGCTGAGCTTCCTGCGCTCTTCGCCTTTCTGAAGTCGCACGAGCAGTAGCCGTTTCCATCGCCCGCGCGCGTCAGTGTCTTTGGCGCGCGCGCGCTTTCGTTTCTGCACCGTTCTTCCAGGAAATAACCAATGTCCAAGAATTCGCATCGGCGCTTGCCGATCGTTCAAGGTGCTCACGGGCAGGGCGCCCACGTCGCCGAGCGTCGCGCCGTTTTGGTGCTCGCCGTTGCCGCGGTCGCGCTCTACGCGTTCGCTTACACGCAACCGTGGTGGCACTTGTGGCTCTTCGCGCCGCAGTACCCGCAGGGCCTTCAGCTCACCATCCACCTGAACAAGCTCGGGGCCGATGTGCGTGAGATCGACATGCTGAACCACTACATCGGCATGGAGTCGCTTACGCACGCCGCCGCGCTCGAACGGCGCTTTGCCGTGTGGGGTGTTGGCCTCGTGGGCGCTCTTGCGCTGCTGGCCGCCATCGTCCCCGGACGCAGGCTTTCCTGGGCCGTCGTGATTCCAGGCATTCTGTTTCCCGTCGGCTTTCTCGCGGACAGTCTCTTCTGGCTCCAGCGCTTTGGCCATCACCTTGATCGTCACGCGCCACTTCACATTCCCGTCTTCACGCCGGAGATGTTCGGCTGGGGTCACATCGGTCAGTTCAGCACGTACGCGCGTCCGGACACGGGCTTCATGGCGGCCGTTGGCGGCCTCGTGCTTCTCGCGATTGCAGCCGTGTTGCGTCGTCGTGTCTGTGAATCCTGCACGCATGCTGGGACGTGCGGCAACGTATGCCCAACGGGCTTCATCGTGCCGCCAAACCCTGAGAATGATCAGGAAAAGCCTCCGTCCAATGCGTGAGGAATCTCGGCCCGTCACCGATGCTCGTCGTCGCGGCTTTGCGTCGCTGCGCGCGAGCATCGTGTGGATGGTCGGTTGGGGGCTTGCGGCCTCGATTGGTGGTTGCGCGGCTACGCCGTTGAGTCCACCGGCGGGTGAGCTCGTGGTCGGGCCCCATGCGTTGGCGTCCGAGGGGTGGCCTCACCCAAAGGACTTCGCGGAACTTTCCGCGTGGGTTGCGGACCCGCAAGGGCCGAAGGCTATCGAGCTTGAGGGTCACAGTTATCTAGGGAATCTTCAGATCAAACGTGCGCTGCACTTGCGTGGAACTCCGGACTCGGTCCTCGACGGCGAGCGGCACGGAACGGTCCTCATCCTCGAGGGCGCGGGCATTGTTGTTGAGAACTTGAGCGTGCGCGGTTCCGGGCGTCGCCATACGACGGAAGACGGAGCCATTCGGGCCGAAGGTTCAGGCGTCGTCATCGCCAACGTCGCCGTGTTCGATTCGCTCTTCGGCATATCGCTTCAGCGTTGCCACGGATGCGTGGTGCGGGCGAACCACGTGCGCGGACGGGACGACGATCCGGAGCTGCGCGGAGACGGCATTAAACTCTGGGAATCGCAGGACTCGCGCGTCGAGAACAACCTCGTTGAAGACTCTCGTGACGTGGTCGTTTGGTATTCGCGACGCGTGCATCTCGACGGAAACACCATTCGTCGCAGCCGCTACGGAACGCACTTCATGTACGCGCACGACGGCGTCGTGACGAACGAGCACTTGATCGACAACGTCGTCGGTATCTTCGCGATGTACAGCTCGCGACTCATCATCGACGGAAACGTCCTTGCGGGGGCGCGTGGCGCAGCGGGGGTTGGGCTCGGATTCAAGGAGTGCGACGGAGCCACGGTAAAAGGAAATTTCCTCGTGGGAAACAGCACCGGAGTCTATCTCGATCGCTCCCCACGTTCGGAGGTCACGCCCGTTGTCATCGAAGGAAACGTCTTCGGAATCGACGACGTCGCGGTGCGCCTTCACAGCGGCCAAGACGGCGTGTTCCTTCGCGCGAACGACTTCCAAGGCAACGGTCGGCTCGTTGACGTGGAAGGCGGCGGCGACGCGATGCGCATCACGTTCGACGGAAACTACCTTTCGGAATACGCGGGCTACGACCTGAACGGCGACGGCGTCGGAGACGTCGCGTTCGAGAAAAAGCGGCTCGGAAGCGATCTTGTCGAGTCCCACCCGGCGGCGCAATTGCTCGAGGGAACCGTTGCCCTCGGCATCGTCGACGCTGTGGCCATGGCCATTCCCGTGCTCGCGACGAAGAAGCTCTTCGTCGACCTGCACCCCGCGATGCGACCACATCGCAGCGAGACGTCACCATGATCCATGTGCATGAGGTCTGCAAAGAGTTCGGTCCAGTGAAGGCCCTCGACCGCGTGTCGCTTCGCATCGAGGCGGGGGAGCGTGTGGCGCTCGTCGGAACGAATGGATCGGGAAAAACCACACTTCTACGTGCGCTCGTCGGTTTGACGCGCGTGACGGGGCGAATCACCATCGGCGGGCACGAGGTCGCGCGCGAACCGGAGAAGGCTCTCAGCCTTCTCGCGTATATCCCGCAGGTGTCGCCGGCCCTCGACGCGCCGGTGCAAGTCGTTGCCGAGACGATCGCTTCGTTGCGCAACGTTTCGGTCGATGCGATCCAGGCCCACGCCGAGTCCCTTGGACTGCCTTACCGCGAGGTGGCGTCGTCGCGCTTTCGTGACCTGAGCGGAGGCATGCGGCAGAAGTTTCTCGCTGCATTGGCCCTCGCCGCGGAGGCTCCCATCCTCGTGGCGGACGAGCCGACCGCGAGTCTCGATGCGCCCTCACGCGAGGCGTTCTTTCGTGCGGTGTCGGCGCGCGGAGCGTCTTCGACGTTCGTCCTGTGTTCGCATCGCGCTGAAGAGGTGGAGCGTCTCGTGACCCGGGTCGTCGAGCTTCGCGAAGGTCGCATCGTACGTGACGAGCGTGTCGCCGGCACAGGTGCCCCATGAAGCGCCTCGCGGTTCGTGCGCTCCTGATTCTTGCGCTTGCCGCCTGCACGCGTGCGATCTCGGAACCCGAGGATCCGCACTGGGGAAAGCAACCGTGCGCGCACTGCGCGATGCTTGTCTCGACGCGTCGCTACGCGGCAGAAGGCACCCTCGATGGCGGCGAGCGGCTCTTCTTCGACGACGTCGGCTGCCTCGTGGCCTGGGAGCGCGACCATCCGAAACGCTTTGCCCACGCATGGGCCCACGACGACGCGAACGGATGGATTCCCTTGCAAGCTGCACGCTTCAACTCCGGCGAAGCGACGCCGATGGACTTCGGTTTCGTGGCGGTCCGCGGCGGTGCCGAGCTCACCATCGACGACGTTCGAACTCGCGTTCTCGCGAGGCTTTCGTCAAGCGCTTTGGAGAACGTTCGATGAGCGGGGTACTCACATTTTTTCGACTCGAGCTCGCGGACGCGTTGCGCTCGAAGTGGCTTGTCTTCGTCGCCGCCATCTATGTGGTCGTGTTTGGAGCGTTCCTCACCATCGGTCTGCGCGAGTCGTCGATGCTTGGGTTCACGGGGCTCTCGCGCGTGGTCTTGAATCTCTCGACGGCCGTTGTGCTCGTGCTGCCTCTCGTGGCGCTTGTGGCGACGGCGACGACGATTCCGCGCGCGCGTGTGACAGGGGTCTTCGACGTGCTGCTCGTGCAGCCTGTGAAGCGAAATGCTTGGCTTCTGGCTCTCGCGCTCTCGCGACTGCTCGTGCTTCTTGCGCCGCTCGCCGTGCTCCTCGCCGCCATTGTGGTCGTTGGCCTCCGCCAAGGAGAGTCGACGGCGCTCGTGATGGAGGCTGCGCGCACGCTCGCCATCGCAAGCGCGTTGGTTGCAGGATACACGGGAATCGGGCTCGCGCTCGCGGCGTTCGCGTCGACGCCGGACAAGGGTGTCATCTACGCGCTCGTCGTTTGGATCATGGGCGCGGCGTTTCACGACTTGGCGCTTCTCGGCGTTCTGCTCCGGTGGCGACTTCCTCCAATGGCTGTATTTTCTCTCGCAGCATCGAACCCAATGGAGGCCGCTCGCATCGGAATCCTGTCGGGAATCGATCCAGATCTTTCGCTGCTCGGCCCCGTCGGGTTTTGGATTGCGAACGACCTCGGCGCGACGAAGGCCTTTCTTCTCGGGGTCTCGTGGCCCCTCGTCCTTGGTCTCGTGGGCTTCGGCATTGCCCGCGCGCGATTCCTTCGTTCGGACCTCGTGGGTTAGCCGCCGGCGCATGGCCTTGCGCACGACGTTAGCTCCACAGATAGCCTCGCTCACCCTCTTCATCTCACTGGCAACCTCAAGGAACCTCCGCATATGAAACGCACGATCTCCCTACTTTCGCTGGCCTTCGCTGGCATGCTCGGTTGCGATAAGCAGACCGTTGAGGCGACTCCGCCGCCCGCCACGACTGCCGCTCCTGCGGTGGCGGCGCCGCCTCCCGAGCCGCCTGCTGCTCCAAAGAAAGACAGCGAGAAGACCGTGGTCGATGTCGCGGTGGGGAGCCCCGATCACACGACCCTCGTCGCCGCGATCGTCTCCGCCGGTTTGGCACCATCGCTCGCGAGTCCGGGCGGCGTGTACACGGTCTTCGCGCCCACGAACGCCGCGTTCGCGAAGCTGCCAAAGGGCACCGTTGAAGACCTGCTGAAGCCCGAGAAGAAGGACGCGTTGACGGCCGTTCTCAAGCATCACGCCTGTGTTCCCATCATTCAGCTCAAGGACATGAAGGACGGCCAGCTCGTGCCGATGTCCGATGGTCAGAAGCTCACGCTTCACGTGAAGGATGGCAAGGTCATGGTCGAGAACGCCCACATCTTGGCGTCCGTGAAGGCGATGAACGGCATCGTCCACGTTATCGACGAAGTGCTCGTGCCCGCCGCGGCGAAGTAGCGAATCGAATCCGTCATCGCGCGGAGCAGTGCTCGACCTTCACGGGTCGAAGCGCTGCACCGCGATGGCGACGGTCGACGTCACGGGTTGAGAGCGTTTCGAAAAAGCAGCGTTTAAGCTTGTGAAAGCTGCTGCTGCCGTTGCTGGTCTTCGAGCCTGCGAGCGAGGTCGCAGATCGGTTCGGCGGCGAGCATGTTGCCCGTGACGGCGTAGGCGCGCGCACGAGAGCCGCCGCAGAGATCACGCCAGCTGCATTGGCCGCAGCCGCCCTCGAGCTTGTCCGGGTCCCGGAGCGCGAGGAACGTTGGCGACTCGCGGTACACGGTTGCGATGTCTTGTTCCCGAACGGAGCCGCACGCCACCGGAAGGAAGCCGCTCGGCATGACGACCCCGTGGTGATCGACAAAAGCGAAGCCTTTTCCTGAGTTAATGCCCGTGCGCGTCGCGGTGAGCTGGCCGCCCACGTGGTGATGGGCGCTCGGGAGTGGGGCCGTGTCTCGTGCCGGATGCGCGGGCGGCGCCTGCCGATGCTTCGCGAGGTAGACGCGGTATTGCGGAGCCTCCGTCACCTTGATGATGAAGGGCACGCGCTGCGAGGCTTGGTGCAGAAGCGTGAAGAGTGCATCCATCTCCGTCGGAGAACACGACGCCATGGTGGAGCCACGACCGACGGGCACGAGGAAGAACACCTCCCAGAAGACGGGGCCGAGGCCTGCGACGAGGTTCGTCATCGCGTCGCCGTGGTGCGCGTTCCATCCAGCAAATACCGTGTTGATCTGAAGCGCGATGCCTTCTTCGCGCGCCCACGTTGCCGCCTCGAGAGCCTTCTCGAAGCATCCGGCAACGCGACGGAAGCCATCGTGCTCCTCCGCGTTCGGGGCGTCGATGCTCAGTGCGAGCTGTTCGAGTCCGGCGGCTTTGAGGCTTCGCACGCGCTCTCGGGTGAGGCGAGGGCTTGTCGCGGGGATGGTTCCGGTCTTGAGACCCAAGGTGCGCGCGTGGCGAATGAGTTCTTCGAGGTCGTCGCGACGCAGCGGGTCTCCGCCCGTGAACACGACGATGGGCGTTCCCATGGCGGCGATGCGGTCGAGGAGGCGCTTGCCTTCGTCCGTGGAAAGTTCCTCGGGATCGGTGAAATCCCACGTGGCCGCGCGGCAGTGCTGGCATGCGAGGGCGCACCCGCGCGTGACCTCCCAAATGACGAGAAGCGGAGCCTTCGCATAGTCGATGTCGAACATGAGTCTTTTCTCCAAGCAAAGTGCGTGTGAGGACAGGCGCGTTCAGAACCAGCCGCGCACGATGACAACGCCCGCGGCGACGAGCAGCAAACTGAGGAGGGTCCCGAAGCGACCCGCGTAACGTGCGAGGGAGCGGAGCCGAACGGTCTCCGGTTGAAGTCCTCGCGGGTCCCGTTCGATCGCGTCCGCGGCGGCCGGCCCCCAACGCAAGTCATGGGCCACGTTGAGCGCAATCACGCAGGACATTCCCAGGAGTTTCAGCAGGACGGCGATGCCGATGGGGTTCGAGGCTGCGCTCATCATCGCGTCGGTCGTCAGGTACCCGCGCACGTAGAGGTTGAACGTACCGGTCACGAGAAGTGCGACGAGCGCGGACCAACCGACGCGCGAGAGCCGAGGCCCTGCGCCGCGAAGAAGGGCGAGGACCGGCCCACGCAGTTCCGGATCACGAAGGTGCGGAACGACGGCGATCGCGAGGACGATGTTCGTTCCGACCCAGACAATCGCCGCCAGGATATGCGTGTAGACTGCAAGAAGATAGAGCACCCTCATCGGTCACATCGCGGGAACGTATCGCGAAGGCGTGGCGCAAAAAACCGCAGCAATTGCTGCGAAGCGCAGGCGGTGCGCCTCGGTGAGGGCGCGGCGCAGGCGATGCGAAGGCTTATACCCGCGGTCTTCGCGTCGGCGATGCAAGGCGATGACGGCGCGGAGCGATTCATACGATGACCCATGCAGCGACGATGCCAAAGGTGGCACGGAAGGCGCATTCGTCAGGCGATGCGAACGGGCAACCTTCATTGGGCAGCGTCGAGGCTCGCGGAGACACGCGGGTGGTAGCTCCTTCGACGCCGCGACCCGACGTCAGACTCACGGGCCACGCGCGCGGATGGCTCATCGCCGTTGCCGTGCTTATGGGAACGCTCGTCGGCGTCGGGGCGTGGGTACGCCTGCTCGACGCGGGACTTTCCATCGTCGTGTGGCAGCCGGTCTTCGGCGTCCTTCCACCGATGACCCACGCGCAATGGGAGGCGCTCTACGACGCGTACAAACGCACCCCGCAGTACGTGCAGCTTGCACCCACCCTTGATGAGTTCAGGACGCTCTTTTGGCCCGAGTACGTGCACCGGGTCCTCGGACGCTTGGTTTTTCTCGCACTCGCCGCTCCGCTATTTTCAAGCAGCTTCCGTTCGAAGCTTGGCGTTTCGCGCGCTCGGCGCATGGGGCTCGTGGCGACGGGGGTTGTGTTCCAAGGCACCGTTGGCTGGGTCATGGTCGCGAGCGGCCTGCGCGACCGTCCGATGGTACACCCGTGGCTCTTGGCGTTTCATCTAGGGACGGCGACGTTGCTCCTGCTCGCGCTCACCGCGGAACTCGACCCGCTCCGTGGTCACCGAGCCGCCTTTACCCGCCAAGTGCAGGCGATCGGTGCCGCGGCGTTCGTTGTCATGCTCCTTGGTGCGGCGGTGGCGGGCCTTCGCGCCGGCGTGCTTTACCCAACGTTTCCAAGTTTCGGTGGACGCTGGCTCCCGCCGGAAGTCGCCGCGTGCGAGGGCCTCATGTGCCTTCAGGAAGGTTCCGCGGTTCACTGGGCGCACCGCATGGCCGCTTACGGGGTTTCCGCAGCGTTGCTTGTGGTCGTCGGCACCATCGCGCGAACGGCTCCTCGTTCAAGGGCGTGGGCGCTTCGGACGTTTGCCCATCTCGCGCTTCAAATCACGCTCGGCGCGGCGGTCGTTTTGACAAATGTGTCGCTTCCGCTTGCGGTGCTGCATCAGTTGAACGCGGTGGCCCTGGTCCTCACGCTTGCGGCCTTGGCGCGGCGCGCCGGGTAGCAGGGTCATGACATAAGGCTCGTCGGCGGTTCAGTATTCGTGTGAAGACGGTGACGAGTCGACGCCCTCGACATAGACGCCGCTGGCGGGGCATTCGGTGGTCTCGTGCGGCACGATGCGCTTCAATGCTGCGAGATCATGGACGAAAATGGCCGACTTTGTCACGGTGAATACGCCATCTTTTGCGAGTTTCCCGAGCGCCCGCGTGACGGTTTCCGGCCGCGCTTCGATCACGGATGCAAGCTCGACGCGCGTTGGAGACACGGGTACCTCGACGCGGTTCGAGTCCGTGCCGCCCCGTCGTTCGACAAGCCGCAAGACAAACGTGGAGAGGCGTTCGGCGACCGATCCGATCGTGACGACCTCAATCTTCGTGTGAAGCCAAAGCACCTGTCGCGCCACCGCGGCGTGAAGGGCCTCGGCGAGGGCGGCATCACGTTTAGCCGCGGCGAGGACAAGTTCGGCGGGGACGAGCAAGACCTCGGCGACGGTGCTTTGCGCGACCGCACAGGCGGGCATCGCGCCGCGCGAAATGACGAGGGCATCGGCGACGCTTTCGCCGGGAAGGAAAAATCCTAGAATGACAGGACTGTCCGGGCGCAAACGCTGCAGTTTGACCGCGCCGAACGCCACCAGGTGAAAGTGACCAATGTGGTCCGCGGGCATCCAGAGAATGTCTCCTCGCCCAAGAATGAGTCGTTCGCACGCCGGCGCAAATGAGCGAACGAGGGAGGCGGAGACGCCGCTAAAAAGCTGCGACGACGTCAACACTTGCTCTTTAGGCGTGAAACGTGCGGCGTTCGGGGGCTTTGCCATCGGGGCGAATCCAGGTGAATGCGGCTGAAGGAAGCGTCGGCGCGAGCGTTGACGGCACCCTCGCCGCTGACCGTCGATTCACCAAACCGCTGGCGTGCGTGCAAGATTCGGGAGAGCATGGCAGCGACCATGACTAATATCATGATCCCATGCATTTCCTTCGACGCTAACAAACGATACGAACGGTCACCATCGTAGAAGTTTCGAGCGTTCGGTGTCGCAGGGCGGTGCAAGCTATGCACGCTTGTGCAGGAAAGGCGCCGTTGCCACCATGTGCCGCGTGCGCGACGGGGGCAGTTAGCGCGCCGTGTCTTGATACCCCGCCCACGCCTCGGGCGTGTCCATGCTCACGAAGCGATCGGGGTTTTTGGGGTTAATCGAAACGCCGCCGATGGCCGCGACGAAGGCCCTCACGGAGCGCCCATCGGCACACGGCTGTTGTAGGCATGCGGCCATGGCTTGGCGCACGGGCGGATTCACACGGAGCGCCAGCGGAAGCGGCCATCCGCGCGCGTGCACGGCCGGAACGGTCGCGCTGAGGGAGGTGAGAAGTTCCTGGAGATCGTCCGCGCGAAGCAAAGGCATATCGACTGGCACGAGGAGGGCGGAGCTCTGATCTTCGCAAACCTCGTGCAGCGCTGCGTCGATTCCTCCAAGGGGGCCGAGCATGGGCCATCGATCGGCAAACGATGAAAAGCCAGGCTCAACGCCGCTCACGAAGACCGCCGTGCATGGGACCTGCGCCAAGAGGTCGACCGTGATTTCGAGCAGCGTGCGATAGCCGCGGCTCGGGTCGCGGAGGTAAGCCTTTTTTGTCCCCATACGAGACGAGAGACCACCGGCCAGCGCGATGCCCATGGCGTGGTGACCCGGATTCATGTTGAACGGCGTGGAGGTCATTCTTGATCCCAAGCACGCATGGTGCCAGCCCCGATGAGGCGGTGACGGGATCATCGCGCAGCCGTTCAAGGCCGTAAATTTGCAGAGTGGGAGCCATGTTTCTGCGCGCGATGCATCGATTGGCCCTTCGATTTGCCGGCGCGGCAGACATTGCGGTGCTGATGCCGCTGCTATTGGCGCTCGAGCGATCGGGCTGCGTCGAGGGCCGTGTCGCGCTCGTTGGAACCGGCGTCGCTTACGTAACTTCGTCAATGATGTTCCGCATTCCGATGCCCGTTCAGCCACTGAAGTCCCTCGCGGTTCTCGCGCTCAGTGCGAGGGCTTCGGCGTCGGAAATGAGGCTCGCGGGGCTCATACTCGGAGCGGGCTTTCTCACGCTTGCGTTCGGCGGCGTGGAGAAATTCCTGGCGCGCTGTCCGTTCGCAATTGTGCACGCTTTGCAGCTCGGGCTCGCCGTGCTTCTGCTCGGACAAGCGTCGCGCATGGCGATTGCGGACGGGGGCTCGACCATCGCGACAGCCTCGGTTCTTGTGCTTGCGGTTGTAGGCGCAATTGTTCTCGAAAAGCGAGCGGGGTTTCCCGTCATCGCAGCCCTGACCGTCGCGACCGTCATGACGGGGCTCGTGTCACGGGACGCGACCTCGGCTCCGATTTCGCATCATTTGAGCGATGGTGCCGCCCCGCGCTGGGGCCTCATTGCGACCATGGTGCTGACGCAAATCCCGTTGACGCTGGGAAATTCGGTCCTCGGAACCCATGCCGCGGCGCACGCCTATTTTGGCGACGCCGCGCATCGGGTAACCCCGCGACGACTGCTCCTGAGCATGGGTGCTGGAAATGTGGTTGCGGCGCTCCTTGGCGGATTGCCGTTTTGCCACGGCAGCGGGGGACTCACGGCGCATGTCCGTGCCGGTGCTCGCGAACCGCTTGCGACGGCGCTTTTCGGCCTTTTACTGATTGTCGCGGGCTTTGCTCTCGGGCCCCAGGTATTCGCCGCGCTGCCCCGTTTTGGCCTTGCGATGCTCCTTACGCTGACGGCAGTCCATCACGCGGCGCTCGCTCGACCGAGTCTCGAGGACCCGGCGCTTCGGCTTTCCATGGTGGCCGGTGCGGCGATGAGCGCATTTACAGGAAATCTTTTAGCCGGAGTGCTTGCGTTTGCGGCGTTCGCGTGGCTCGCGGCAAGGTTCAAAGGCGGTTCGGGCGTCGCGGTGCGTTGGAACGGGCGCGCTCCGTGATCAGCGGCGAACGTCGATTTCGAGGTCGATGGGCGCTTCGAAGACCCCGAGAACGGGTGGAATAACCGCAAACGGAAGCCGCGACGGAGCCGACGCGAGGGCCGCTCGGAGCGTGTCGGAGGGAACAATAATGAGAAGGCTGTTCGGCGTCACTTCGACAGCGGGCTTGTCAATGTCGCGGCTCTCGACGGTGAGAAGCGTCGTTTTGCTGCAAGGAAAAGGGATAGCGAGCGTGGCGCTTGTTCCGGTGAGCATCTGGAACGCCTCTCCTCGATGCACGCGGACGCAAACACCCTCGGGCCCGATGTGTACCTTCACGGCGTTTCCCGCGGTGGCTCGCGGAGCGACCGACCATCGAGCCAGGTGTTCTGGCCGTCTTCGAAGTGCTCGCACTTCCAAATCGGGGAATAGAGCTTGATTCCCTCAAGAATGGCCCGGTTCATCTCGTAGGCCGCGGGGCGGTGCGCGGAGATCGTCGCAATGATGAGGCTCGCCGCGCCGACAGGGACACGACCCAGACGAAACTGAACGGACGCGTTCCATGCGGCAGGTTGCTGTTCTCGCAACGCGTGTTCGAGGCGTTCGAAACCGCGAGCGATGAGTCGCGGATGGCCATCGTACGTCATCGCGGTGAGGGCCGGGCTTTGCGACGCACGCCTCACGACGCCTGCGAAGATCACCAGCGCGCCTACGCCGTCGTCGCCATATTTCTCAAGGCCGAACGATTCGAGGACCGGGAGATCGAGCGGGGCCTGTCCCACGTGCAGCGTGATCACGTCAGCCTCCGCACACGGGCGGCAGGATGGCGAGGATTGCGCCATTGCCGATAGGCTCGTCTTCGCGGAGAATGCGGTCGTCGGCGGCGATGACCGAGCGATCGAGGATCGCGCGAAGGCCACTTGTCACATGTTCCCGCGCACGGGCGAAGGCAACGAGGGCTTCGCGCACTTCTTCAGGAAGCGCGCTGTCGGCGAGCTGCAATCGGCATTCCCCATCGAAAATGAACGAGCGAAGAGTCCCAAAAACTTCTACACTGCGGGTCATCGGGTTTTCACTTTCTAGCGGTTTGGTCCGTCGATCGAATCGTCGAGCAACACACTTATGTTCGTTCCGTCCGAAATGCCCGCCTCACAACCCTCGAGCATCGCCCACGCGTTCGTCTCGAGAAACGCGCTCACGCGATAGGATTCTCGCGCCGGATGCACGGTCGCCTCGAGGCGGCCGTCGCCTGAAACGCTTGCTCTCGCGCGCCAAAGGCAGGTGAGATTCGCCGGCGTGCGAACGTGACCGCGAAGGGTCGCCGCGCAGAGGCTTTGTGACCGAGCTCCTTGAAGCGCGTCGAGGCATGGGTTCACAAAAAAGGCGGCAGCGGCGGCAGAGGCGTACGGGTTTCCCGGAAGCGCGAAGACGACCGCGCCGCCTTTTGCGGGCGGCAATGTTGCAATGAGCAGCGGTTTTCCTGGTCGCATCGCGACACCGTGCAGGTGAATGGTCGCGCCCGTGCTTTCGAGCGACGCGCGCAGGTGGTCGGCGTCGCCAACGGACACGCCACCTGTCGTGAGGACCACGTCGACATCTTTGCAGTCCTCTAGCCATTGGTCGATCGCCGGACGCTCGTCAGGCAGGGTTTTCGTATCAATCGGTACAATGCCGCGCGCGCGAAGCGCTGCGAGCAGGAACGGCGTTGACGAATCCCTGATCGAACCGAAAGGGAGCGTGCGGGTGTCGGCCGGATGCAATTCGGCGCCGGTTGCAGCAAAGGCGACACGGGGACGAGCCGCGACCTTGACCGAGGAAACGCCCAGCGAGGCAAACGCCAAAAAGTGTCCCGCGATGATGCGATCGCCGCATCGGGCCAGGCGTGTACCATGCTGAACGTCACTGCCGATCGGGCGAACCGCAAAACCCGAGGGAACGTCGCGCTGAAGGACGATGCTCCCGCCATCTTCCGACACATCTTCCTTGCCGACAACCGCGCAGCTGCAGCGTGGCACGGGGGCGCCGGTCATGATGCGATGCGCATGGGGCTCCCGATTCGAACAATCGCGGAAGTCCGTTTGCCCCGCCAAAATGCGCCCCATGACAAGCAGTTGGGTACCCGATGGCGAGAGGAGGCCGGCGCCCGTCGAGGAAAGCGCAAAACCGTCGAGCGCAGCGCTCCGAAACCCCGGAAGCATTTCCGATGCCACGACGTCCTCGGCGAGGACGCGTCCTTGCGCGGAGCTTAGGAGACACTCTTCGACACGTGGCGTCCGTTCCCGTGCGAGCTGAATCGCGAGCTTCGCCGCATCTCGAAAAGGTGTGAGATTCACGTGTCCTCGCGAACGGTGGCGTGGCGATGCGTGGAGGAGCGCGGCCCATGCGTGTCGTTGTGTTCGTGCGGGTGCGGTTCGTTCGCGCGCATCGCGATGGCGTGGACGATAAGGTCGCGGAGAGTCTCAAGGGTGCTCGCCGCGCCGCGAGGGCTGCCCGGGGTCATCACGACAAGGGTATCGTCCACGAATCCCGCGGTCCCTCGGCTTATCCACGAGCTGCCCGTCTCGCGCGTCCCGGCTGAGCGAGCGAGTTCGCCGAAACCAGGCAGTTCGCAAGAGAAAAGCGGTAGCAACGCCTCAGGTGTCACGTCACGGTGCCCGACGCCGGTTCCTCCCGAAAGCATGACGACGGACACGCCCTCGCGGACGAAGGCCTGAACAGCCGATTGAATCTGTTCGCGTTCGTCGGGTACGACCGCGGCGCCAACGACGTTCCAGCCCGTCTTTTCGCAAAACGCCCGCATGGCGGGACCGGACTTGTCTTCGCGAAGGCCCGCGCTCGATCGGTCGCTCACGGTAATGAGTCCGACCGAAAGGGCTTTTCCCGACTTTCGCGAGAAGCCTCGCTCCGCAGTCCAGTGACCGTTTCGTCCGCCGCGCTTCTCGACGAGACGCACGTTTGTCATCGACGATCCCGGGCTCATGGACTTTGTCAGATCGTAGAGACACAAGAGGGCCGCCTGAACCGCTGCAATCGCCTCGATTTCGACGCCCGTGCGAGCGGTGGTGGTTACTTCGGCGCGGACGAGGACGCGCGGTGGAGCGTGCTCGACGGTGCAATGAACGCGCACGCTATCGAGCACGATGTTGTGGCAAAGCGGGATAATCAAAGGAACCTGCTTCGCCGCGAGAACACCTGCAATTTCGGCGAGCGCAAGCGCGTCTCCTTTCGGCAAGCGCCGCTCCGCGAGCGCGACGCTAACCTCGGCTTCGCACGCGAACGTTCCCTCGGCGACCGCAACGCGCGTGGTTTCCGGTCGCCCGGCGGTCTCGAACATTCGAAAGTTGGAATCGTGGTTCATAGGTTTTGGCTTTCGATCATCCGCCGCAGCTTGCGAGGCTACGATTATTGCCTGGGTTTCCGCTGGCGAGCCGATGCGCCGCCGGCTTGCCCAACACGGCGTTTCGAATCTTTGCGGTCAAAACGTCCACCGGTTCGGCAAGTTCCGGGTTCGCGAAAAGCGGGACGTCTTCGTCGCCGAAGAGACACATTTTCATGAGCCCTCGGGCCGTCACGCGAATGCGATTGCAGGAGCTACAGAAGTTCGTCGACGACGGTTCGATGAAGCCGATGCGTCCCATGTGATCGCGGTGCCTGTATTCGCGCGCCGGGCCTGCCGTACCTTCACGATCGACGGGAACCCAGCCTTCGCCCAGCAGAACCTGCTCGATGCCGCCGACCGCGCGATGGTTCCGCGAAATGTAGCGAGCCGAAAGGCCGACGTTCATCAGCTCGATGAACCGAAGCGTCATCGGGCGCCCGGAAGCCCAACGAATCAAATCGGGCACTTCCGCGGCGTTCGATTCGCCGAGCAGGACCACGTTGACTTTCGCCGACAGACCCGCCTCGACGGCCGCCTCGATGCCTTGCTCAATGCGGCGCTGGTGCGGAGAACCCGTGATGGCGCGCAGAGTTTCCGAGTCGCGACTGTCGAGGCTCACGTTGACATGCGTAAGGCCAGCCTCTTTCCAGCGTTTTGCGTCTCGTACGAGTGTAAGGCCATTCGTCGACAAACCGACACGCGAGAAGCGGGATGCCGCGGTTTCGATAATCGCTTCGAGGTCGCGGCGAAGGGTGGGCTCGCCGCCCGTGATCCTAATCTTCACGAACCCGAGGGAGGAGAACGCCTCCGCGAGGTTGCCAATCGAGCGGACCGAGAGCGTTCCTCCCGCGTCCGCATCGCTCGGGCAACCATCGGGCAAACAGTATGAACAACGCAGGTTGCACCGCTCCGTGACGCTGAGGCGCACGTAGCGGAGCTCGCGGCCGAGAGGGTCTTGGAGAGGCGCAGCCCACGTGTTCATGGCTCCGTCGCCCCCGTGGAGGCCTGGAGCGCCGTCTGTGCCCCGTCCGTGACAAGCGCCGCGCACGCGAGGTCGTCACCGTCGTCGAGGAGGGGCAAGCGTCGCCCGCGCGCGACAAGTTCGTGATCGCCGTGGAGGGCCAGCCAATATTCCAGTGTGAGGGCGCCAAGCATGGCGTGCCATTCACTCACATCCGATTCTACGAGCCTCGCGCAGAAAGACGGAAGCCATTCGTCGAGATGGTCCCTCGACAGGCTTTGGATCGCCGCTTGGGTGATCTCGATATCCTCAGCCGCTCCGGCCTCAAGCGCTCGAGCGCTCATGACATGAAGAATCGCGAGTAGCTCGAATTCCGCGCTAATATGGTCAATGCGCTCGTGCCATGTGGCATCGAGACCGACGCCAAACGCGCGATGAAACGCCGCGACGTCACCAAGAATCGCGCCCCTGTCCCTTGGAACATAACTGCATTCCCACGGAGGGCAAACGGCGTTCGCACCGAAAAGAAGGTCATGCGATGCTCGCAGCGCGTCCATGTCTTCCGTCTCAAGGCGCTCGAGAAGCGAGCCCAGCAATTCGCCCCACGGACCCGCAGAGAGGCCCGCGAGCGCCAAGGGTTCTCTCAGGTCGAGGAAGCGATGGAGCGACTCCTTGGCGGTCAGAGCGTTCGGCGCAAACGCGTTTGCGAGCCCGAAGAAGAGGTCCGCGCGAGCAAGGTCACGCAGCGAAGTAGGCGCGTTCATTTGGCAACCTCGAGGTCGACCCACGCGGACCAATGTTTGCGTGCGCCTACGTTGCCGTCGCCGCCGTTCCAAATCGCAAACGCAGCTTGGGTCTTTCCGCCTGAGGAGAGGGGCGCGTCCAGGGGATCCGCTGTTTTGAGAGGCCGCTCGATCACGAGAACCCAAGTGTTATCGAACCAAACGCCGCGCGCCGTGGTCGCGCTCTCGGGCTGCGCAGTCAGCGTGCCGAAGCCTTCGGCGATAAGCTCCTGTGCCGGCGTCGAACGATTGACGAGAGCAACGGAATTGCCAGCACTCAGGGCGATGAGCCACGCTCGGCCGTAGGGATCCGCTGCGATGTCCTGAACCGGGTGCGGGTGAGCGCTCGGGGAGAACCAGTAAAGGTCGGACCAAATGTTCGGATAGAGCGTGTGAACGTCCTGAAAGCCGACGTCCTGGTCCTTTTGCCAAAGCGCCTTCCAATGAAGTATTTGAACGCGCCCGCCCGGGTGACCCATCATCGGACTCGCGGCCGCATCAATGGGGAGCTGGACCGCGGCGGCGTCGGTGAACATGCCGCTCGCCACGTTTCCATTCGGGGTGTCGTCGTTCCAAACCAAACGAAACGCGATGGACTCGCCGTCGTGAAGCGCCTGGACGCGCACGTTGGGAATGGAACTCGCCAAGAGCCGAGGCGCAGTGATTTGCTGTGGAAGAAGGTGAACGTTGACGAACGGAGCCGTCGACCAGCGCGACGCGAGCGGTTCAATGTGTGCAATGGCCGCCGTGCCTCTCTCGGCAACGAGGGTCGTCTGTTCGGCCCCAAACGCAAGCGCGGGTGCAGCGAGTTCGAGGGGCCACTTCGCGGACGGTGGAATGTGAATCGCGAACGTGCCGGAGGGAACAGCGACGTCGTTTGCCGACGCCGACGCCGAAACCGAGCCTGACGCGGAACGAGCAGCGGGCGAGGATGCGGGCGGAAGGGTACCGATCGCAGCGGGCGCTTTTCCGCCAGGCGGTGCGCCACACCCGAGAACCGAAACAAAAGCAAACAATGCTAGGAAACGCATGACGACACCTACATTAGGTTGTGGCGAAAAGTTCCGTGCTTCTCGTCGAAGCGCTCTCGCTCGAACGCACGCTCGACCATCGGAACGCGGGCAACTTCTGCGCCGGTCGCATCCCAACCGACAGCCTCGTCGCCCTGGACCTCAAAGCGGGTGATGATGCGGGTTGACGCGCCGAAAAGGAGCAACGCCCCGAGCAATTCACGGTCCTTCGAAACGCGGCGATAGAGTTCCTTGGCGGCGTGGACATTCGGCCCAAACATTTGCTCGAGGAATTCCTCAGGCACGTGGATTGGCGGGATGTAGAAGACGTTTGGACTCGTCCCGAATTGCGGATACAAAGGAAGCGCGAGCTTCCGAATTTTGACGATGAGATCAATGGGGTTCTTGGGATCGGGCTCCGCATTCGGAACCGAGAATCCGTGCATGCGAATTTTGCCGATGCAGGACTCGACACAGAGCGCGACCTCACCATTTTCCACGCGAGGGTAACAGCCGATGCACTTTTCGCTCGTGCGGCTGACCATGTTGAAAAAGGTCTTCTTGTAAGGGCACGCCTTGATGCACTCTTGGTACCCGCGGCATCGCTCCTGATCGATGAGAACGATGCCGTCCTCTTCGCGCTTGTAAATGGCCTTACGAGGGCACGCCGCGAGGCACGCCGGATGCTCGCAATGGTTGCAAATTCGCGCCAGGTAGAACATCCACATGGGGTGCTGGCCGTCGACGTGGGCTCCCCGGTCGACACGTCCAAAGATGTCGTCTTCCCCAAGATTCGGGCTCGCGTAATCGTCCTCGGTCGGCCTGTGTCCGGTCGGCGGATCGAGTGGCGCGTGATCTTCGAAAATGGTCGGCGTGGTGAGAGTCCCACGCTTCCATTTCACGAGGTCGCGGGAAGCAAGGAGTTTGACGTCCCATTGCTGTGGATACCCGCCGTAGGGCTTCGTCTCGACGTTGTTGTAGAAGACGTGCTCTTGTCCCTTGCCGCTCGTCCAACCGGTCTTGCAAGCAACGGTGCACGTTTGGCACTCGATGCACTTATTAATATCGAAAATATATGTAACTTGCTTCTTGGGCGGCGTGTGCGCGATCGGGTATTCCATATCGCGCCCGATTTGCCAGTTCTTAACTTTTGCCATGATGGGCTCCTTGCTTCGGTCGCGGCGATTTAGGTTCGAGAGACAAACTTCCCGGCGAGGAATTTCTTCAAATCGTCGTTCTCATACGTCGGCCGCCAACCGCGGGCAGCCGGTCCCCAAACGCCTTTTCCACCGAGGCCGCCGTTTTCGACTTTCGAAATGGTGACGAAGGCTTCACGAGGGGCTCCGGTCGGGCAATGAACGTCCGCGACGAAGCCTTCCGCCATTTGTTGCGTCAGCATGCTCTTGACCGCGAGCGAGTCGGTCATCCACGTGGGCTTGAGCCAGCCGCGTGTGCAGCTTTGGTGGCTTCCCGTGCGGAAAACGGCCTGGTAGCCCGTGTGTGGCGATTTCGCGAGACCGTTTGGATTGGTCCTCTGTCCCTCGACAGACCCGTAGGTTGCACCATACATGTTGTGCCACATGCGCGTGACGCCCCGTGGCGTGCCCGCGTAATAACGGGCTCGCGCAACGAGCCGAGCCATCTTGTAGTCCTCTGGACGCTGCTGCCAGCCGTGAAACGGGCGGTCGTGCGGGTCCGCGTCAATGGTGACGTAGTCGCCTTCTTCGACACCGAGCGATTTAGCGTCGTCCGGGTTGATGTCCACGTAGGCTTCGTTGACGAACGGTTGGCGAGGGTCTTTCCTGCGCATATCGGCAAAGGGCCCGAACCAAACCGCAACGATGTCCGTATCGGTAGGCGTGCTGTGCGTTCCGTGCCGGTACTTTGGCGTGTGAAAAATGAAGCGATGCCCTTGAGCCATCAGCGGATGTTTGCTCGCGACGACTTCATCAACCGTTCGCAACACGTGCCGCGCCTGCCGCGCGTCGCCCGAGAGGTCGTTCGGGTCGACCCCATAATCTTGAGGCGTTTTTGGCCGAATGAGCGGGTGCGGCGTCGAGACGATGACGTTGGGTTCGTGGAACGTTGAGTCGATCGGTTCCCGGTGAACGACGATGTTCTCGCCGGAGTCGCGGAATTCTGCTTCATCGCGGTAGAATTCGAGGCGCCCGCTCTTCGTGTACCAGGTTCGGTCTTCGTAAGCCTGTTCCCAGCCGCCCACTTTCGGATAGGTTCGCGTTTGGACGATGGCGGGAATGCCCGCCTGCGCGTTCTTCTCCAGGTCTTCCAGGCGGTAGCCACGTGTCGGGCCGGATTTGTCGAGAATGCGCTGAAGATACGTTCGGGAACCCGGCTCGGTTCCTGTGAAGGCCCAGTATTTGGCGAATCGATCGTCTCCGAGAAGCGTTCCCAATGCGCGACATACGCCCGCGGCCACTTCGGTGTCGCCACGCGTGCCGTGAATGCGGGGCAGGGGCGTCGTCGGAAACGTGTACAAGAACGGATTCGTGCACGAGATGCTCATGTCGGGCGATTTCGCCTCGAGCCAGCTGTCGACCGCATAAACAATGTCGGCGTATTCGCAGCTCGCCGTCCACCACCACTCGTTGATGGCGACCATGTCCACACGCGGGAGGACATTCATGACCGTTTCGTAGTGACCCTTTGCGTTTCCGATCAGCGAGTTTGAGTTGCTGACGTGGATGCTCTTGGTCGGCGTCGGAAGGTGCGTTTTTCCAGTGAGAAGGTGTTTGCCAGACCGCAACACGGTGTCACCGTGGTTGAAGTAGTGAACGCTCTCCGTTTTGTAGAACGCCTTCTCGCGTGCCGGCTTCTGGGGATCGAGTTCCGCATCGAACGGATCTTCCATGATGTATTGCGGAAGACCGTTCATCAGGGCGGCGCGGTAGTTGCCAGCGTAACTGCCGACGTTTCCCCCAAAGTGGCCGACGTTGTCGGTCAAAGCGGCAATGAGGAAAATGGCTCGATCTTTAAGGTCGCTGTTGAAGAATTGGTTCGGGCCCATGCCGCACGCGAAGAGCGTATGCTGCCGGTTCTTAGCGATTTGCTTGGCAAGCGAGCGGATGGCGCTGGCGGGGGCCCACGTCAGTTTCTCGACTTGTTCTGGCGTATAGCTCGCGTCGAGGACTTCTTTCGTCACCTGAAACACGGTTCGCACGCGTACTTTTGCGCCGTTCGCGAGCTCCACTTCGAATTCGCCCTCGAGCGCGGGGTCGACGTTGGTGGCGGTGAAGAACTTCCCGAACGCGTCGCGGGGCACAGGCACGGCCTTTTTGCGCTTCGTGTCCCAAACGACGGGCGTTCCCCAGCGTTCGAGCTGATCTTCCGTGACGACGGTGCCTCTCTGCTGCACTGGGGGTGGGGCTGCCTCGTTCGCCTTGAGGACCGTCACGTCGCGCACGGGGGGCGGCGCCTTGTAGTTCGGGTCGAGGTCCTTCATGCGGAGGAGTTCCGCCGTGTCCATGCGGACTAGGAAAGGAAGGTCCGTCTTCGTTTTGACGTTAACGACGTCGTAGGACTTATTCGCGAGAATCTGTTGAGCAACGCCGAGGGCAATGGCAGGGGTGACGCCAGGGCGGCAAATCACAAATTCGTCAGCTTTGTTCGACGTCGCGCTGTATTCGCACGCAATCACGACGACTTTCGCGCCCTTCAATCTGGCTTCCGTAAGCCAATGCGCGTCCGGCATCTTGGTCGTGATCCAGTTCATGCCCCAGACGATGATGAGTTTGGCATATTCGACGTTGCAAAGGTCGAAGTCGACCGTCTGCGCGCCGGTGACCATGGGGTGACCCGGCGGAAGGTCCGTGTGCCACGAGTAGTTGTCCCAACCGCGTGCGCCGATGGATCCTGCGCGACCTTTGCCGCGGATCTTGTCGTCGAGGAGCGCCATGCAGTTCGCCATGCGGTACTGGGCGAAGATGCGGGTCATTCCGAGGGCGGGCATTCCGCCACGAAACTTCAGCACCTGCACGCCGGCGCCGCCGACAGCTCCCACCATCGCGGGGTCGTAGCCTTGCGCAAGGAGGCGATCGGAGCCTGCTTTGCCGTCGTACGTCTCGGCGATATTCTTCAGCGCCAGGGCCTCGATGTCGAACGCGCGCTCAAAGGGCACTGCGATCCACGTGTCTTTTCCGCGCTGAAGGTATTTCGGATCAACCCGTCCGTCGGCGTCACGCGGAAATCCGGACTCCGCCCATTCGAGGAATCCGCGGCGAATCATTGGCTTGCGCACCCGCCGGTCGCCGTAAAAGCGGCGAACCATCGCGAGACCTTTTTGGCAAACCCGGGGGTCCCAACGGTGGGAGGCGCTTTTTCCGTCGAGGTCTTTCGCTTTCCCGTAGCCGTAGGTTGGGGAAATGCGAGTGACGACGCCGTTCTTCACATGCGCATTCAGCAGGCAGTTGTGCGTGTCGTTTGGGGCGCATAGCCACACAAACGTGGAATCGGACTTGTAGAGGTCTCGGTAGACTTTTTCCCAGTCGCGGGACGGGTACGCGGCGAACGGATTGGCCACGTTAACGGGCGCAAGGGCCGTCGCAGCCTGTGACGCCTTGGTGGCGAGTGCGGCAGCCGATACGCCGGCGGCAAACAACTGACTCAAAAAGAGGCGTCGGTCGGGGGTCGTTGCGGTAGGTTTGTCGCTCATGAAATCCCTCTGAAGGCAAAAAGTCGGACGGCCTCTGTCCCATGCGGAACGAGGCGTCGAAGCGCTTTCGTGCGCTCCAAATCGAAAAAGCGGCCCGTTACTTTTTGCTCAAAGAACGCACGTAGGCCGCGACGTCTTTGACTTGTGCTTCGGAGAGCGACGACTTCCACGCCGCCATGAGCGGTGACTTCCCGACGGCTGCGCCACCCTCAGCGATCACTTTCAGGAGCGCGGCGTCGTCCACTTTCGACATGTAGCCGAAGTCTTGCAGGTTCCGAGGCTTCGGCGTGAGAGCAACCGCAGCAGGGCCGTCTCCTCCGCCGGTATCGCCGTGGCACCCGGTGCAATACTGCTTGAATGACACCGAACCCTGCGCCGCGTTTCCAAGCATCGACTTCGCGGGTTTCGCCTTCGCCGCGTTTGCGAGCGGGCTGAGCGCCGCAAGGGTCAGCAGCAACGGCATTGCGATTCGAAACAGGGGCATCCGAGTGTTCATAGGAGCAGCATCCTCGCGGAGTGATTCAGAGCGACTCGGCGCAACAGCTCGTCACGTCAAGGGGCTCGGTTCGTTTGCTCGGGGGAAGCAAATTGCGTCGCGCTCGCCGAAAGGGGTTGATCGCGATCAGGATAGGACAAGCAGCACCTGTATTTATTCTTGTTTCGCTTCACGGTCTGCAGCGCGATGCTAAACAAGCGTCCGAACGTCTGTGCAGCGGTTGCGTTAGGAAGCATTCTTTTCGCGTTCGCCGTTCTGCGCACGCGCGCGGCCAGGCGTCCTCGGTCATTTGTGGAGCCGTGCAGCCGTAACGCTTAGGAGCTGTACGTCGTACGCGAACGCGTCTCCGGGGTCGCTACCGCGGGCATCGACGTCTCGCAGGGCCGCTGCGAGGGCACGTGGCGGCATCGTGGGGGTCCCGCGCCGCACGGCGGTCGCACCGATGGCACGCAGGCTTTGGAGGCAGGCGAGGGCCGTCGAGCCGGGGCTCGGCACGCGCATTGAACGCGCCTCGCAACATGCACCGATGGACGCGAAGAACGTTTCCCACCCGTCGAGCGAACGGGTCTCGAAGGGAAGTTCACCCGACGCGCCGTGCTCGCGGGCAATGGCTCGCCACGGGGCAAACGTTTCAGGTCCCAAGGTGGTCACCATCATGGTTCCGGCTGGATGAACGCGTTTGAAGGCGCGTGCCAGCACGCGTTCAGGCGCTTTTAGCCATGGCACCACGAATGCAATCGCGACGACATCAAAAAGGTCCTCACCAAGTGCGGCCTCGAGATCGTCGCTGTCGAGGTCGGCGACGACGGTGGTATGAGGAATGTTCGCCCGGAGGAATGCCTCGCTGCAGTGCGCCAGCATGGGCGCGCTCGCGTCGACGGCACGCGCGTATTGTACCCGTGTGAATTCTGCGACGGTTCGCGTCACGAGGCCCGTTCCCGCGCCCAAATCCAATATGCGAAGCCCGTTATCGCTCGTGCGCATCGCCAATTGCTGCGCAACCACGACGGCCATCGCCGCTTGGACAGAGGCGCGTTCGTCGTAATGCGCGGCTCGGCCGAACCTCTCGGCGGGTGAGCGTCCATTCCAGGAACCGGATTTCATGAGCGCGGCGGTGTCCTTGGTGATGCGAACAGCGAGCTTTGATCGGAGTTGTGCCGCATCACTTGCACAGGCGCGCTCAAAATGCGCCGTTCGGGTGATGCATGGCCGGCGCCACGCCAGGCGTTAGAAGCGGTCATTCGGCCAGTGCTGCTCGGAGAGAAGGAATTGAGGCTCCCCGTCGGTGACGCATGCAGCGCCGATGCCAAGGCGTGGCACGGAAAGCGCATTCGTCATGTCATGGGAACCGCGCATGACCATCCGGTTGATAGCATTGCCGATGCGCTGATTCGCAGCTTCGATCAATCGTATTGGCTCGCGATAGACGAAAAACGCGCTTTTCCTGATGCGTTTTTTGCGCTCGCGGGTGAACTCGGGGTTTTTGGCATGTTGCTCCCCGAATCATCGGGCGGCACCGCGCTTGGGCCTAGGGCCATCGCGCGCCTGGTTCTTCGTTTGCACGAAGCGGGGGCGGACGCGACAAGCCTCTCGGCGCAGGCGTTGCTGCCGCTGATTGTGCTTCGGGGTGGACCGGAGGTACCGCTTCGCGAGGCTCTCCCGCGCGTCGCAACGGGCGCTGTGCGGATGATGGCGGTCGCGGCGACGGAGCCCGACTCGGGCCTAGAGGTGTCGAAACTCGCCACGACCGCGGTCGCGGATGGCTCCAACTGGGTACTTCGTGGCGCGAAGATTTACATCTCGTTCGCGATGCAGAGCGATTGGTTGATGGTGCTCGCAGATGCGAACGGGGCCGGGCCAACGCTTTTTGCTGTACCTCGAGAGGGGACGAAGGGCCTCGAGCTTCGCCCGCTGGCGATGATTGCCAACCGTCACACGACCATGGTGTTTCTTGACGATGTGTCGATTCCCGACGCGTTCCGTCTTGGGCCCGTCGGTAAGGGCCTGACGCAGCTGGCGGATGGTTTTTCGCTACGGCGAATTGCCGCTTCCGCCGAGGCGATTGGAAATGCGAAATTCTGCCTGGGCCGTGCGGCACCGTATGCGATCGAACGAAAAGTATTTGGCCGTCCGATTGGCGCGAATCAAGGCGTTCAATACCCGCTCGCGCAAGCCGCCGTCGCGATTCACGCAGCGGAACTCGCCCTCGAGGATGCGCTCGTCGCATTTGAGACAAGAGACCGCGCGAACGAACGTTCTGCAATGGCTCGCCTTTTGGCTGGATCGGCCGCAGAAGTGGCCGTGAAAGCGGCGTTCACGACGTTTGGCGGCATGGCGCTCGCGGTTGAAGCTCACATTGAGCGAAAACTGCGCGAAAGCACCGTGCATAGTTTCGACAACCTCCTTCTCGGGCTCGTGGCCGAGCGCGTGCTGCATTTGCCGCGCGGTTACTGACATCGGTCGAGAGGACCTGATCGGACGTTGTGCCCGTTGCCTCTCGGACTGCTGCGCAGCTTGCGTGAAAACGCGTAGGCTGCGCATCGCAAGGCATCAACCGCTCCTGAGCACCACCCATCGATGCAGGATGCACGTTGTCGACGGCAGGAGAAAGTGTGCCTCGGTGACGGTTATCAGGGGCGCCTTCGAGTTTGGCGATCGGTTTGCATGGGGAGGGGCATCACCTCGAAAGGTTCTCATGGCCATCGACGCATTTCTTCCCATCGCTAAGATCGTTCTCCAATACCCAGCGTCGGCTCGTGTCCTCGAGCGCTACGATATCGACTACTGCTGCAGCGGAGGGCGCACGCTCGCCGCGACGTGCGAGACCGAGGGATTCTCCGTCGACGACGTCGTGGCCGCCATCGAAGACGTGCTCGAAGCGGAGGAGCCAAAAGCGTGTGATTGGGACGCCATGTCCATGGCGGCGCTCTGCGATCAAATCAATGCAACGCACCATGATTACACGCGCGAAGCCTTCGTCCATCTCACGCCTCTCGTCGCGAAGGTTCTGAATGTGCACGGCGAGCGCCATCGCGAACTTTCCGACGTTCAGCGGCTATTTGAAGCGCTCGCGGCCGACTTGCTGCCGCACCTTGCGAAGGAGGAACGCGTTCTGTTCCCGTCGATAGCGGCCATTGAGGCGGACCCAAATCACCCTATGGCGCGTTGCTTCGCCGGTCCTCTCGCGGTGATGCGCAGCGAGCACGAAACGGTCGGAAAACTGCTCCACGATATGCGAATTGTCACGCGCGGGTACCAGCCCCCACCGGGAGCGTGCACGAGTTTCCGGGTTCTTTACGCGGGCTTGGCCTCGCTCGCGGCCGATCTCCATACACACATTCATCTCGAAAACAACGTGCTTTTCCCTCGCGTCGAAGCGCGCCTTGCGAACGCGGCAACGCCGGCTTCGCACGCGGACGTGTAAACGCAGGCGGCCCGAATCCAGCGAAGTGGATCGACGGAGCGAGGAACAGTCTCAGAAGGGGACAGTGCCTCGCTTCGTTGTCGTTTCAGGAAGTTCGCGAACTCGCGTTGCGCTTCGGTCCCTCGACGAGCTGCTCCCAGTTCGCCTGGGCTTGAGCGTTGCCTCCGCGCGCCTGAATGTAGAGGTTGAGGAGGCGAATTTCCTCACTCTGTGTCTCGTTGGTCGTGGGGACAGGCACTTCGATGAGGTGCCATCGTTGGCGATCGCGGGTCGCGTCCTTAAACGCGTTTCGAAGGTCCGATGCACGGCTCGCGAGGCGGTAACTTCCGCCGTATGCCTTCGCGAGCGCCGAGGCGTCGAAGTGTTCCGAACTCGACTTGTAGATGGCCCCGTCGCCTATCTTTCCCAAGTGGAAAATGTTGTTGCGCACGAGGAGCACGATAGCAAAGAGGCCGTCGGCCTGGATTCGAGCGAGTTCCGACGACTGAAAGTGGAAGCCGCCGTCGCCGATCATCACGATAGGTACATCGGTTGCTCCGCGGTCGCGCAGCGAGAGGGCCACTTCGCGCGCGTAGGGAATCGCATTCCCCATTGCCGCGTACCACGGATTCGTCAGCCAGCTTCGTCCGAGGCTTGAGGCGCGCGTGTGCAAACCGAAGCTCGCAAAATACGAATTGCCGATTTCCGGCAAATACACGAAGGCGTCTTCGCACGCGTCCTGGCACTCGTCGAGAGCGGACGCTAGTACATGAAATCCGAGAGGTTCGTCAGGCGAAACGGGCACGCGTTCGGGCGGCTGCGACGGTCGATATCCGACGGGCTCTGATGTCATCGTCGCGAGAATATGTTCAAGCACACGCTCCACATCGGAGCCGTCCGCCGCCGATCCGCGAAGGACCGTGTGCCTTGCCTTTGACGCGGGACGATACGTTCCTGTCCCAAAAGCCGTTGCCGTGTCCTGCGCGACCACCGACGTGCAGAGTTCAAACACATAGTCGGCTCGATCTTCCACGTAAGCGCGGGCGCGCCTGTTGCCGAAGATGCCGTTGTAAACGCCGACGCAAAGCGGGTCGCGCTCGTCGAGTACCCCCTTCGCGAAGGCGTTCGTGGCGTAGGGAAGTTGCAAGCGATCGATGAGGGTTCGCGTGAGGGCTCGAAGCGCTTTGCTGCGCCGCATGCGTTCGCCCACGAGAAGCACCGGGTGTCGTGCGTTCCGGAGTTCCTGAACGATATGTTCCGCGATGGCTCCCGCGCCCTCGGCGTCGACGTCGGTGAAAGTTGAGGGCCGACGCGGGGAAAGCGGCTGAACGAGTTGAGCGATGAGGTCCCTCGGAACCTCGACGAAGACCGGCTCGCAATGCGACAGCGCGTGGTCCACAAGGTCTCGAAATTGTTCGCCTGCGATAGAGGGTTGTCCTGTTCCGCGCTTGCCTTGGAGGCGCTCGGCACGAAGTCCCATCGCGCGATATGCCCGCAGCGCCGCAGACGGATCGACCGCCCACGCATGGGCCGGTGCAACCATGTGGTGAAGCCACGACGGCGTGCCGACCTCCGCCTCACCGGGCGCCCCCGAAAGGAATACGACGGGAAGGCCTTCGGTAAGTGCAAGTGCTGCGGCTGCCAGCGCGGGAAGGCTTCCAACGGTGTAGGTCGTCACGCAAACGCCCAGACCGCCGAGCTCTGCTTGCGCGCAGGCTGCGTAGGCGGCATGAAGCTCGTTCGCCCCCGGTCGAACGTCGAAACGCAGATCGAGGGCTCCCAGCAGCGCGGCAGCGTAATCCCCGCCCACGCCGTAGAGGCGACGCACGCCGGCGGCTTCGAGGACGTCGGCGATGGTGCTCCCGAGAGGGCGGAGACGCGCAGCGAATGCGCTGCCAAGGGCCTGAGCGACCTCGGCGTGAGGGTCTTCGGGTTTGGAATTCAAGACGAGACTCCTCGCGCTTCGAAGGCGCGCAGACGGGATAATGGCGAGTATGGCGAGGACGCCGAAGGACGATTTCGGGCGAAAAGCCTTATTTATTTCCCTGTTAGAAAACGAAGGGAAGGTCGACGCGGAATTCTTTGTGCGTGCTCACAGGGCCGTCGAGGCCTTGGGCGATGGCGACGCCTGGGCGGAACCAGCCCGCGTCGAACTTGTGGTGGTACCGGCCTCCGACGAGGGCCGCGTGCGTGTGGCGCAGCGATTCGTCGGCTGCGACGGCTGCCGGCGTGCTGAGCCAATGCTGGCCCGTGAGTTCCAGACCGACCGAAACCTCCGGCGTGATGAAGTAGGCGACCCCGAGGCCAACCAAAAAGTTCGTTCGGTTCGCATCGCCGGCGGCTTCACGCACCTTGAAGGTGTTCAGAAGCGTCGCATCGACCTGCACGGTGAGTCCGCTCGAAACGTATGCCACCGATGTACCAAGGGCGACGGCGGCGTCGTTTGGAAGAAAGACCATGTTGTCCATGTTGAGGCGCGTCAGGGCAGCCGACGCGTTGGTCGCCTTGGCTTCAGCGGACGGACTCGGGCCGCTACCCGCGGTTGTGGGAAGGGCCCCGGCGACCGCGAACGCGACACGAACGGTGTCCTTGGGAAACGGCGTGTGGGTCAGCAAAAGCTGAGCGTTCCCGACTTGGAGCTGGGCTCCGGGGGCGTCGACGCCGGAAGGTGCATTGTACACGAGTGGCAGCCGGACGGCGATCCCGGTCGTGGGCGCGAGCTTGAAGCCGGCCGTGAAAATGGTCACGTTCGCGAGACCCTCGTATTTTGAGAGGTCGCGGTCATGAAACGAAACGGCGCTGTCGAGGCGAAGCACCGTGGCCGGCATCACTGCGCGCAACTGGAAGGGCGCGGCGTAAGGGGCAGGGGCTGCTTCTGCTGGGGCAGCTTCGATGGAGTCCGCGATAGGCTCGCCCGCGCGCGCGATGGTCGCGCTTGCGAATGCGAGTGCGGCGAGGGTCCGCGCATAGGGGCTTTTGCGCAGCGATACGGTGTTGTGCTTCATGGTCGTGCTCGGGTCGTCTTTTTGCGGTGTGCGACGCGCAAGAAGTGCGTTGGTGGCCGTTGGCTGCGCCTGTGTTCGGGCTACGGGTACAGCAGCGACTTCAGCCAACCGGACTCCATGCGCTCATAGAGGTCGCGGTCGTGCAGGCGGTGCGGCTCGGCATTCCAAAACTCGATGCGGCGCGGGGTCAAACGAAGCCCGCCCCAGTGCGGTGGCCGCGGAATCGGCACGCCGTCGAATTCCCGCGAAAGGGTCGTGACCCGGTCCACGAGGGCCTCGCGGGAGGGGAGCGATTGGCTTTGTTCCGAGGCCCAAGCCCCGAGCTGCGAAAGCCGGGGCCGGGTGGCAAAGTACGCATCGGCTTCCACATCGTCCGCGACCTCGACGACGCCCTCAATGCGCACCTGTTCTCCGAAGTCTGGCCAAAAAAAGACGAGCGACGCCCGCGGGTTTTGACGCAGGTCTTGCGCCTTGCGCGACAAAAGGTTCGTGAAGAAGACAAAACCGCGTTCGTCGAAGTTCTTCAGCAGCACCACGCGCGCAGCCGGAAAGCCTTCCGCATTCACCGTGGCGAGGACGCAGGCATTTCCCGTCTCGGGCGAGCGCCAAACGGCCTTCGTAAAGCTGTCTCGGAAGCGCGCGATCGGGTCCGCATCCGGTGACGTTGCGGCGATGGAGTCCGTACTCATGAGCGAATCGCTACAAGCGGCGTGCCAGATCGACGCCGCGCGTGTCGTGAATCGCCTCAAGATGATCGCGCGACGTGGCAGGTTTTCAGCCCTCACGCTCGTTGTCCTGGGAAGCGCGCCGGAGCATTGGTGGCCTCCGCATCGGATTCTGGGCTATCGAGGCGGCCCATGCTTTCGCGCCCGGTGCTCGTCGCCTTTTTCGCCCTTTGCTTCGTCGCCGTCGCGGGCTGCGACAAGGCGCCGCCGGTGTCGCAAGCCACCCCGTGGAGTCCCGCGGACCACGAGCGGTTGCCGGGTGAAGACGACGGGCCCGTCGAACGAGCGCCAAGCGGAGGAGCGGTTGTTGAGCTCGTTTGGGCGCAGCGATGCGTCGGCTGTCACGCTGCAAACGGTCAAGGCAACGGCTCCGCACCGGTGCCGAACTTCTCCGCGGATGCGTGGCAAAAAAGCCGCTCCAATGCCGAGCTCGCCGCATCGATCGCGAAGGGGCGTGGCGCCATGCCGAAGTTTGACTTGCCTGCTTCGGTCGTCGACGCGCTCGTCGCGAAGGTTCGCTCGTTCGCTGAGCCTTCGCCCTAGCCGTTGCCCGATGGGGTCCGCGACTGGGACCACGAGCCCCGCGCTGCTTCGAGCACGGACCGCGTCATCGCGTGCTTCGGCGCCGCGAGAACCTCGCTCGTCACACCCTCCTCCGCGAGATGCCCGTCGGCGAGAATCCCCAGCCGATCGGCGACGTCGAGGAGCGCGAAATCGTGGGAGGCGAGCAGCATCGCGATGCCTCGGCGCTTGAGGCGCCTTATCGCATGCGCGAGGTCCTGACGCGCGAGGGGGTCGAGACTCGCGGACGGTTCGTCGAGGAGAAGCACTTGCGGAGAGAGCGCAAGGGCGCGGGCGATCGCGACCCGTTGACGTTGGCCGTGCGAGAGGCGGTCGGGCGATCGCTCCGCGAGGTCCTCGACTCCAAGCTCGGTCAGCGCAGCGAGGGCGACGTTCTTCGCTTCGGTCGACGAGACGTTGCGCCCCGCCGTCAACGCAAGCGTGCAGTTTGCAAGGACCGACAAATGCGGAAAGAGCTCGTGCGTCTGAAACACGAGTCCAAGTGCGTGCGCATCTCCGGGCACGAACGCTTCGCCACGAACGCGAACAGTTCCGGAGGAGGCTTGCTCAAGCCCTGCAATTGTGCGCAGAAGCGTGCTCTTCCCTGAGCCGGAGAGGCCTGCAAGCAAGAGAAGTTCTCCGGCGCGCACCGCGAAGGTCACGTCTCGGAACGACGCTCGGGCCGCGCCTGCATGCCGATGGGCGAGGTCTTGAACCTCAAGGCTCATCGCGAATCTCCAAGGGTGCGCATGCGCTTGCCGAGGGACGACTCGAGTCGACGAGCGAGGACCACGAATGGGAGCCCCGCGAGGAGGTAAATGGCGGCGATCACGATGCCCATTTCGAGGAACGCGCCCGTGGCGGTGGCGAGGGTCATGTACGCGCGCGTGAGTTCGGTCACGGTCACGATGGAGACGAGTGCGCTGTCCTTGAGGAGTGCAAGGAAGTCGTTCGTCATCGGCGGCAGCGCGCCGCGAAGGGCGAGGGGGGCGATGAGGTGCCGCAACGTGGCGCGACGCGAGAGTCCGAGTACGCGCGCAGCCTCGACGAGCCCCGCCGGAACACCGAGAAAACCGCTGCGAATATTCTCGGATTCCGACGCGGCATAGTTCAGCGAAAGGCCCAGGACGCCGGCGGTGAAGGGCGCGAGCGTGAGGCCGAGTTGAGGCAGCCCGAAGTAGATGACCGTGAGTTGAATGAAGAGTGGGGTTCCTCGAAACACCTCGACGTACGCGCGCGATGCGAAGCGAAGGACGCGCGAACGGGCGAGCGATGCGACGGCGAGAAGGCTGCCGAGCGCGACCGCTCCGACCATGGACATCAACGAAATGAAGACGGTGGTGCCGAGCGCGCGCGCGAGGGTTGGCGCTGCACGAACAAGCATCGTCGTAAGGGTAATTGCAGTGCTTGGAGCGCGATGCGCTTCATCCCAGCGCGCCAGCGCCGATGGTTCGGGGAGCGACACAGGAACCGTGCAGAGTGCACGCGTGTCCTTCGACAAGAGACCCCAGCGTGAAAAAATAGAGGCGGCTTCACCGCTGACGAGCACGTCGCTCACGCTTGCGGAAATCGCATCCGCGAACGCGTCGCCCCTCACCACGCCAACATATCGGGTCGTTGCAAAGGTCGAGGGCGCGAGGCGGAGCCCTTGGCGAACCGCTCCGTAATACCGCGCCACTGGTTCATCGATGAGGGCTGCGGCACTTCGTCCGAGCAGCAAATCATCGAAGATTTCGCCTTGACCACCGTCGTACGTCTTAACCTCGGCACCGCCTTCTCGCAGAAGGCTCTCGGCGAAGGTCCCGGGGATCGTGCCGACCGAAAGGCCAGGCAGCGTTCGCGCATCGGGCACCGGGCTTCCGTCCGCGCGCAGGGTCCAGACCTCGGCGGCGACGTAGTACGGCGGCGTCGTTCGAGCACCGAGTCGCGCCATCGCTTTTTCTTCGAGGCCGTTGAGTGCGAGGTCCGCGTCGCCTCGATCCACGAGGCCCGCGAGGCGAGCATAGTCCCCGCGCACGACCTCGACGCCGACCGGTTCGTGCAGCCTCTGCCCGAGATGTTCGGCAATTCGTTCGACGAGCTCGACCTCGAAGCCAATGATCGACTCGGGGTGGTCCGGATCGGCGAAGGCGTAAGGCGCTCCGCCCGTTGGATCAACCGCCCAGCGAAGCGGTCGCGCATCGGCGCGCGCGCAAAGGAAAGCGGGCGCGAGCAAAAAAGCTGCGACGCGAATCGCTACAGGAAAAGCACGACCCATCAGCGGTCGCATGGCGGGCACTGTGGAACGCGGGGACTCATGCGCACGCAGGGGTGCTCCGTCTCATCCGTCTCCGAAGGCTCAGAATGGCCTCAGAGTGGCTTGCGGCGCTTGGCCAGCGAGTCCGCGGAGAGTTCGCGTCGCAGCGCCATCGGCAACGTGCTCCACCGCACCGACCTCACGGCGCCCGCGAGTTCAAGGCGCGTTTGCGCGTTGCCGTCGTCGGGAAATTTCGCCACGAGTCGCTCGTAAGCGAGCGCGTCGCCGGCCTCGACCAAGTCGTCGAGGGTTGCAATGCCGACCTCTCGCAGGTGACTCGCGAGCGTGGGGCCTATGTTCGGGGTGTTCTCGATCGCCTTCTCCATGACAAGGCAGAGGTTAACGACCGGGGCGAAAAAGGGAAGGGTTCTCACGTCATCGTGCGAGAGATAAGCGAAATATTTTGGACGATAGGGCGTAGGATCTTCCCCTTCGCTCACGTTTTCCAAGAGAGATGCTTGCCGTCGCCACCCGCTCTGCCTTCAGCGCCGAAGCCGCTCCTCTTGCACGTCGTGGCTCCATGACCGCGTCGGAGTTTCGCGCGCTCGTTGACCGTGAGGGAGCCGGTTGGCTGCGTTTGGCCGTGCGGCTCGCGGGGGCGGGCGACGGACCGGACGTGCTTCAGGACGCGCTCGTCAAAGCGTGGATCGGCTTTTCCGACGGAAGCGCTCCGACGATGGCCCCGAGCGAATCGTCGCGCTGGGTGGTGCGTGTGGTCGTGAACCAAGCGTTCGACGTGGTGCGGGCACGTAGCCGTCGCCGACGGTGGGCGGGACTCTTTCGCTACGTCTTTCCGGACCACGCGCGCGTTGAAACGGTCGAGGCTTCGGCGTCGATGGCGGAGCTTGAACGCTTCGTGAATGCGCTCACGCCCGAGCAGCGCATTGCCTGGGTTCTCAAAGAGGTCGAAGGTTATTCAGGGGCGGAAATTGCGACGCTTACCGAGGTGAGCGAAGGTGCCGTCGAGCAGCGACTTCTTCGCGCACGGGCCGCGCTTCAACGAGGGCTTCGCGATGACGCCTAAGTCGCCGGAAGAATTGGCCCATTGCCTGCGAGAAGCGACGGCGAATCTCGTCCCCGATGCGGCGTTGACGTCGCGCGTGCTTGCTCGTGCGCGTGCGGCCCGCGAGGTCGAGGGGCCCGCTTTCTTCGTTCTGGTTTTGGCGGCGTCCATCGTGTTTTGGTTTTCCGTTCATGCGGAGTCGGGCCGCGGCACCGAGGCCGACGGCGATGTTGAACCCGCGCTCTCGCTCGACGTGGCGGAGGCCTCGCTATGACAACCGTTTCTGGCCGCGGCGCGGCCTTGGTGCTTGCGGTTTTCGTTGGCGGAATGGCCGTCGGAGCCCTCGGTTTTCGCACGTTTGCGCACCGGCGCATGGACCACGCGTTCGAAGGGCGCGAAGGGCAGGGCATGGAGCGCATGCTGCTTCACGCCATCGACCGACGTGTGGATCTTGACGCCACGCAACGTGACAAGGTCGCGTCGATCCTCAGCGAGTCGCAACACGAACGCCGCGCGTTGATGGAACCGGCGGAGCCCGCCCTCGATGCGTTGCGAAAGAAGACGGAAGCGCGCATTCGCGATGCGCTCCGGCCCGAACAGCGTCCCGCATTCGACGCGTTCGCCGAGCACTTGGCCGAGCGCCATCGCCGGGGTTTTCCGCCGCCACCGCCGCCCGAGTTCGCCCCGCCCCGTGGGCCCGAGGGGCCGCCGGACCCGTAACGAAGAATCGAGTCCTGGCGTTTTCTTCCCTCGTAGCGAAATAGGCGCGCCGCGCGTCACCTGGTTGTTGCGATCCGTCCGCATGTTCAGGTACCTCCTTAAGGAACGGAATCGGGCGAACCGCAGCGAATAGGCTTCGCGTGCCGTGCCCGAGGGAGAAGCACGCATGAGGACATTTCGCAGAGTAGGATCGCCGTCGCTCGTACTTGCCGCGCTCACATGCGTGGTGGTCGAAGCAAAAGCGCAGGTCACGACGGGCGTGTTCACGGGGCGCGTTGTCGATGCGTCGTCGCAGCAGGCCCAAGCGGACGTCGTCGTCACGGTCACCAGTGCCGCGCTCCAAGGTGAGCAAATCGCGGTGACCGACGCGAAGGGCTTCTACCGAATCCCGAACCTGCCGCCAGGGTCGTATTCGATTCGCTTTGATAAGGACGGTTTCAAGCCGTTCGCACTCAGCGAGATTCTCGTGCGCGCGGGTGCCACGCTCCAAATCGACGGCGGACTTCGCCCCGAGGGTATGCAGAGCGAAGAAATCGTCGTCACCGGTCGTGCGCCAACCGTCGACGCAACGTCGTCTTCGATATCGCTCACCATCGACGCAAAGACCGCCGAGCGCGTGCCGCTCATTCGTCCGTCGTCACGCGGCGCTGCCACGCGAAGCATCGAGTCGGTCGCCGAAATGGCTCCCGGTGCGCAGGGCGACGGGTACGGCGTTTCGTTCAACGGCGCGAGCTCGCCAGAAAACGCGTACCAGATTGACGGTCTCTCGGTCGGCAACACGGCGTACGGCATTCTTGGCTCGCCGCTCAGCATCGAGTTCGTCAAAGAAGTCAACGTGATTACCGGCGGCTATTTGCCGGAATACGGTCGAAGCACCGGCGGCATCCTTTCGGCGGTCACGAACTCGGGCTCGAACGAAGTCAGCGGCCACTGGTGGGGGCAATACTCGCCAGGCGCGCTCAACGGCCCGCGTAAGAGCGTGCCAAGCAGCGCATCGGTCATCCGGACGAAGACGAATCTCGACCACATGGCGACGCTCGGCGCCGACGTGGGCGGTCCGATCATCAAGGACGCGCTCTGGTATTACGCCGGTGTCCAGCTTTCGGAGACCAAGTGGAGCCTCGACCGAAGCGTGAACCCGTTCACGATCGGGGCCGACGGAGAGCAATCTCTAGACTCTGACGGCGCGCCGTTCTCCACGCAGCAGGTCGCGGCAAAGCGCTACTCGGCGCTCGGCCGTGACATTCAAGCCATTGCGAAGCTCACGTGGCAGGCCGACAAAGAAAACCGCATCGCGCTCACGTTTGCGGCGACCCCTCGCTTTTCGGGCGGCAACGGCAATTTCGGCATCGATCCACAGACCGACTCGGCCGAAGTCGGCAACATCATCGGTAACTTCGACTCGCTCGCCATGAAGTACAAGGCGGGCTCGTACGACACCACGCTGAAGTGGACGAGCGACTTCGACAACAAGCGGGCGCTTCTCGAGACCACCGTGGGTTACCACCGCGAAGTCGGATCGCGCTTGCCAACGGACGGCTCCACCATCGGCGGCGGCGGTCTGGCGGCGACGCCCGGAGTGGCCTGGCGCCGGTCGAACCCTCGAAACCACTCGATTCTCGACTTTGAGACAAGCCCTGAGCTTGTCGCCGCGTGCTCCGACCCCCAATCGGCCACGAAGAGCAGCCAGATGCGCTGCCCGGTCAATAACTATTACACCGGCGGCTCGGGCTACATGGAAGACTCGGTGCTCGACCGCGTGTCAATGCGCACGATGGGCACGTATTTCCTTGAGCTCCTCGGTCACCACGTCATCAAGGCCGGCGTCGATTACGAACTCGCGGGCTACGACCACACGAAGGCGTATTCAGGGACCGACCTGTTTCGCGAGAGCTCCCGCGGGACGCTTTACAGCGACTACCGCCAGTTCGGCTACCTGACCGACCCGGACACCGCCGTCATCCTCGACAAGCTGCGCATCAAGACGTCGAGTCACACCATCGGCGGCTTCGTTCAAGACTCGTGGAAGGTCATGGACCTCTTCACGATCAACGTGGGTGTTCGCTACGACGCGCAGTACCTCTACAACGGCAACAGCGAGCTGAAAATCGCGCTGCCAAACCAGTGGGCGCCGCGCGCGGGCATCGTGTGGGACCCGACGAACGAAGGCCGCATGAAGGTCTTCGCGAACTACTCGCGTTTCTACCAGCAGGTGTCGCTCGACATTGCGGACCGCGCCGCGTCTGGCGAGCCAAGTATTCTGTCGTACCACCAAGTGTCGAGCACCTGCAATTTGTCAGGAGATTCGCTCACGAACCCCGCGTGCAACGCTGGCAATCGGGTCACGAACCCCACCAGCGCTTCCAGCACCCCCTCCTCGAAGTGGCAGCTGAACGGCGCCGGTGTCACCCCGGTCGACCCGAACCTCGTGCCGCAATCCAGCGACGAAATTGTCGCAGGTGCCGAAACGGAACTCAGCGCGATTTCCCTTAAGAACGCGCGCGCGGGCGTTACGGGCACCATGCGTTGGTACAACGACGTCATCGAAGACATGTCGAACGACGAAGCGTCGACTTACTTCATTGGCAACCCGGGCAAAGGCATTGCCTCAAGCTTCCCGAAGGCCACGCGCGACTACCGAGCACTCACGGCTTACCTGCAAAAAGCCTTCTCGAGCGACTGGTTTCTCCAGGCAAGCTACACGCTCTCCGAGCTCAAAGGGAACTACGCCGGACTCGTTCGTCCCGAGACCGGCCAGCTCGACCCGAACATCACGTCGTCGTTCGACCTGAAGTCGTTGTTGGCGAACAACACCGGTCTCCTCCCGGGCAACACGACGCACTCGATCAAGGTTTACGGTTCTTACGATTACAAGATCGACGACGTGCAGCACGTGAACGTGGGCGGCGCTTACCGCTCGTCCTCCGGGTCGCCTTACGGGTACCTCGGCTCGCACCCGCTTTACGGCCCGGGCGAGGTCCAGATTCTGCCGCGCGGGTCGGCCGGCGAGACGCCGTGGGTCAATAGCTTCGACATGAACTTCGCCTACGGCTTCAAGCCGATGAAGGCGGTCGACCTATCGATCACCGCGGACATCTTCAACCTGATCAACCTGCAGTCGGCGACGTCGGTTGACGAAACCTACACGACGGCGGACGTCCAGCCGATCATCGGCGGCTCGAAGGCGGACCTTCCCGTGAAGACCACCCCCACCGCGGCCTACAACCCGGGCCAGTTGAAGAACGCCGACGGCACCCCCATCGCCGAGGCCGACATCAACGCGAATCACGGTCGTCCCAATTCGTACCAGTCCCCTCGCCAGTTCCGCTTCGGCATCCGCGGCACCTTTTGATCGGAAAGCGGAGAAACCCCATGAATACGATCCACAAGGCTGTTTCCTCTCTTTCGTTCACCCTCGTCGCCGTTTTCGCGGCCGCGTGCGGTGACCCGGTCGGCATCACGTGCCAGTCGGCAAACGGCGAGTTCGCTGTACAATACACACTTGTCACGACGGGCCTTTCGGCCAAGTGCCAGGCCATCGTTCAAAGCGGGGACATCGTCGGTCTCACGAGCTTCAACAAGGCGGGTGCTGCCGGTGAGCTTCCTCGCTACGACGTTCCTGGCTCCGTGGCGCTTCAACCGACAAGCGCAGGCGACCAAAAGTCCGCGTACGTGGACGGTTACAGCGCGACGCTCGCCACGACCGATCACGCGTATGGCCTCGGCAACTTCGCCTCAAGCACGCCGAACGGCTCGGGCATTTGCTCAGCGCCAACCTTTCAGGCCGCGCACATGAGCTTTGCTGCCGTAGCGGCCACTCCGGACGACCCCGCAACGGCAGACGTTGACGAGTCCGATCCAGGGCTTCCGGCGTTTGAAGGTTCTTGGACGTGGTCGAACCTTCGTCTCATCAACACGCCTGACGCCGCGGGAACCGCCTTCGCGGCGAACGTGCAGATGTCGTTGCCTGACGAAGACGGTGCTGCATGCGCCATCCAGTACAAGGCCGTTGGCCTCTACCCGGCCATTCCTTGCAACGCGAACGACGAGACCAAGCCGCTCACGAACACCGACGGTTCGCCTGCGCTCGACGCGGACGGCAATCCAACGTTCGAGCAGAAGCCTGACGTCGCGGCGTGCAACGCGGAAGCCGATCCGGCCCACGGTCACGCCACCGGTTCGGGTATCAATCCGAACTTCAAAACGGTCTGCGCGGAGTTTTCCAAGGGCGCAGCGTATTACTGCATGCTTGCGACGGACTTCGCGGCAAGCACCTTCGGTCAATAACGGAAGACGTTCGACGGTGTTCGACTCGGTCCTTCAAAGCAACGGCATCGCTCCTTCGCGTTTCGGCGCGGGAGCGGTGTCGTCGTTGATCGTCCACGGAGCCATCATCGCAGGCGCCGTGTACATGTCGTTGCATCATGCATCGAAGTCCAAGGACGACGGGCCGGAGGTGACCTTCTTTCAGGCGCCGCCGCCACCACCACCACCGCCGCCACCGGCCGGGGGTTCGAGCGTTCAAGTCGTGAAGCACGAGGTGAAACCCATCGTGAAGCCCGACACGTTCGTCGACGTGAAGGACAAAAAGCCCGTCGACGAAACGCCCAAGCCCTCCGATTCACCCAAGTCCGATTCACCCAAGGGTGAGGTCGGGGGCGTGGTGGGCGGCGTCGAAGGCGGAGTTGCGGGTGGCGTGGTGGGTGGCGTCGTCGGCGGTACGCTCGGCGGCGTGGTCGGCGGCGAACTCGGCGGAACCGGCACGCAGGTCGTGGCGTTTGGCGAGGGAATGACCCGCCCGAAGCAAACGTCAGGCGTCGACTTCAAGACTGACTTCGTTTACCCGCGCGAAGCAGCCGAGGCCCACGTGGGTGGCCTGGCCATCGTTCGGTGCCGCATCGAACTCGACGGGCACCTTGAAGGTTGCCGCATCATCAAGGGGCTCGCGCACATGGATTCGGCAATCCTCGCAGCTCTCGCGACGCAGCGTTACACGCCCGTGATGTTCGAAGGGCACGCGGTTCTTGTAGACTACACGTTCAACCTTCGCTTCGTCGCACCTTAATTCTGTCAACGTTCAGCGTTTCGTCCCTCTTTCTCCTGGCATTCCGATGACCCTCACGACCCTCGTCTCGCTCTCCACCGAAGCCGTCGCCGCCGGCGCTCCCGATTTTTCTCTCGGCGGGCTTTGGGGCAACATGGGCCTCTTCGCGAAGGGCGTTGTAGTCGTGATGCTGCTCATGAGCCTCTTGTCGGTCTTCGTCGTGTCTGAGCGCATGCTCCACTTCAAGAAGTCCAAGGCCGACTCTGAGAAGTTCGTTGGCGCCCTCGGCGAAGCGCTGAAGAGTGGCAACCTCGATGCGGCATCGGCACTGCCGTTCGAACGCGCGGAGGCCGGTTATCTCGGGCGCACGTTGCATGCGGGCCTGACGAGTTTTGTGCAAGCGGTCGACCAGCCTCTCGAGGGCCGCATCGAGTCGGTCGCGCGCGCGCTTGAGCGTCAGGGTTCGCGCGAGGTCGCCGAGTTGAAGACAGGGCTTGGGCTCTTGGCCTCGGTCGCATCGTCCACGCCATTCATCGGCCTGCTCGGCACGGTCATGGGCATCGTGACGGCGTTTCAGAACATGGCCGCGAGCGGCTCCGGTGGACTGGGTTCCGTGTCCGCCGGCATCGCCGAGGCCCTCGTGACGACGGCGTTCGGTTTGCTCGTCGCGATTCCGGCCCTGCTTTTTTTCAACTATTTGCAAGGTTGGGTTGATTCGCGTCAGGTCGACATTGCCGAATCGTCGAACGAACTTCTCGACCTCGTGGCCCGCAAGGTCCGAGCTCAACACGGCCGCTGAGGCAACGCGATGGGCGCGCAAATCGGACCGAGCGGAGGCGTACGCGCCACCATCAACATCACGCCGCTCGTCGACGTGGTCTTGGTGCTGCTGATCATCTTCATGGTGGTCACGCCGCTGCTTCAGCGTGGCAAAGACGTGCAGTTGCCGAAGGCGTCGAAGGACGCAACCCCGGAGGCGAAAGCGGATCCGGCGGTCGTCTCGGTCACCCTGGAAAAACAGGCCTATTGGGAGTCGAACGCGGTGACTCTCGACGAGCTTGCCGCGAAGGTTGTCGAGGCCCAACAGCGCGGGCGCAAGGTGATGGTCAAGGGCGACGCTCGTCTCACCGTGGGCGACATGCGCCCCGTGCTCGACACGTTGCAGAGGGCCGGATCAAAGGGCGTGGGACTCGCGGTGCAGGAGCAACCATGACCGTGCGCATCGTTCGTTTGGGCGGGCCGGGGCAGGGGAGTCGTCCGGCGGACATCAACATCACGCCGCTCGTCGACGTGGTGCTCGTGCTTCTCATCATCTTCATGGTCGTGACGCCGCTTCTCGAGAAAACCATCGGCGTTCAGCTTCCTTCCACGGAAAAAGCCGAGGCATTGCCCGACGTCGTTCCGGACCAAACGGTCGTTCGCATCGGGCCCGACGGAGCGTTCACCTTGAACGATGTCGCCACGCGGCCGGAGGACCTCGTTCCCGCAATCACCGCGCGCATGGACCGCATCGGCAAGGTGTCTGAGCGCATCGTCTTCTTCGTCTCGGACGACGCCGCGCCTTACCCGAGTCTCGTGAAAGCGCTCGATGCGGCACGCAAGGCGGGGGCCACCACGCTCGGCATGGCGGGCAAGACGGACGCCGACCCGTCGACGGCGAGACCTGCGCCTTAAGAAAAGCTCGCGGTCCCGATGCCGTGCGTCAACGGCCCACGGGGAAATTCCCAGCCTCACGCCAAGTACGCGCTTCAGTAAGTTGACATAAGACGTTCGTGCGAAGCTGCTCACGAAAACGTATGGTTTGCGTAAACGTATGAGCTTGGTTGCGTACGCGCCAACGTTCGAGGGGCGGTGGAGCAGTCGGTTTGGGATCGCTCGTGGCGAGGGCGTCGCAGCCAACGACAAGGTAAGGCGCGGACCATACGCAGCCGTCGTGCATACGACGAACGTCGCAAACGATCTGCAAACCGTACGTCTAAACACGTGCCGCGTTCGGATCGCGCTCCGCTGTTCATCCGTTCCGCTGTGGCGCGTCGACTGGCTCGTGAACCGGCGCACCTCAATGCATTTCGGTCCGAGAAAACGCAGGTTTTCTGAGCTCGTACGGCGCCCGGTCCAGGCGTTCTCCTACGAACGAAACAAGGGCCCTCCGCAATCGGAAAGCCCTTGGTCGAGACGCATCACGTCGTCGCGATCACCTATTCGGCGACCGCTTCACCGTGCGCATGCGCATGCTCATGATCGTGCTTGTGGCCGCAGCCCGCACCCTTGTTCGCGCATGCGTGTTCGGAATGGCGCGGTGAGCCCGAGGCGTCCGCGACCGGCGCCAGCGTCGTAAGACCCAGCGTGCGCAGCAGTTCGAGATCGGCCGCCTCTTCGGGGTTCGCCGTGGTGAGCAGCTTTTCTCCGTAGAAGATGGAGTTCGCGCCGGCGAAGAGGCACATGGCCTGCGCTTCACGCGTGAGCGACGAACGGCCCGCCGAAAGCCGAACGCGCGACTTCGGCATGAGGATGCGCGCAACGGCAATCATGCGAACGAGGTCAAACGGGTCGACCGGCGGCATGTCCGCAAGCGGCGTGCCCTCCACGGCGACGAGCGCGTTGATGGGAACCGATTCGGGTTGTGGCTCAAGGCTCGCGAGCGTGCGCAACAACTCCGCGCGATCCTCGAGCGCCTCTCCCATTCCGATGATTCCGCCGCAGCATACCGAGATACCTGCAGAACGCACGTTTTGGAGCGTTCGGAGGCGATCGTCGTAGGTGCGCGTTTTGATGATCGAGCGGTAGGCTTCGCGGCTCGTATCGAGATTGTGATTGTATGCGTCAAGGCCCGCTTCCTTGAGTCGCTCGGCTTGCGGTCCCGTGAGCATGCCGAGGGTGGCGCAGGCTTCGAGGCCTAGGTCTTTCACGCCGCGAACCATGTCGACGACGCGGTCGAACGCCGGTCCGTCTTTGACCTCACGCCACGCGGCGCCCATGCAAAAACGCGTCGATCCAAGGTCTTTTGCACGTCGCGCAGAGGCGATGACTTGGTCCACGTCGAGCATCCGTTCGGCGCCGACCGCCGTGTCGTGGTGGCTCGACTGAGGGCAGTACGAGCAGTCCTCCGGGCACCCTCCCGTCTTCACGCTCAGCAGCGTGCACAGCTGCACCTCGTTGTCGCCGTGGTGCGCGAGGTGGACCGCGCGGGCCTTGTCGAGGAGCGGCAAGAGAGGAAGGTCAAGGAGCGTGCGCACTTCTTCGCGGGAGACGGTGGCCATGGCGCGGGACCGTAGCCAATGCGTGGTGCGGCGTCGACAGCGCTGCCGCTTGGCGACTATCCAGTACTTTTTGCCCCAATCCGGTGAGTCACTCCGCGCGAAGAACCTTCGTTGCGCGGATTGCTAGCGAAAGTCAGGCCAACTCCGTTACGCTCCCGTCGTCGCACTTTCGTGCGCAGGTTTCCAGGAGCGCGATGGAGATTCGTCAGTCCCTCAAGCAGTCGATGAACCTCGTGATGACGCCGCAGCTTCAGCAGGCGATTCGCTTGCTGCAGTTGTCACGCGCGGAATTGGTCGAGGAAATCCGACGCGAGCTCGAGTCGAATCCGGTGCTCGCGGAGGACGACGGTCAGACCGCGCGCGTGCTGCGTGAAGCAGGTTCTCCCACCGAGTCCGACTCGGCGTCCGCGATGTCCGAGCGCATCGATGCGAGCGATCTGACGAAGCGCAAAGAAGACGAGCACGTCAACGACATCGACTGGGAAGCGTTTCTTGAGAACCGTTCGCAGCAAAAAGTCGGCGAAGTGCGCCTTGGCGAGGGCGAGGCTCCACCCATCGAAGCGACGTACACGCGCGCGGAAACGCTCGATGAACACTTGCGCTTCCAGCTGCAAACGAGCGACTTCACCGAGCGTGAGCGTGACTTCGCCGAGCTCGTGATCGCGAACCTCGACGAGAAGGGTTTCCTCGATCTCCGAACTTCGTACGACAAGTCGATCGACGAGCTTATCGAGTCCATCGAGGGCGACCTCACCGCGAAGCTTCTCGTCTACAACCTCGGGGTCTTCTTTGAGAACGTGGGGCGATTCGACGAAGCGCGAGACTCCTTCAAGCGATTCGCCGGCACGGATCTTTCCGCGGAAGAAACCAAGGAAGTCGACGAGTTGACGGCGCTCGCGAAGCAGGCGCTTCGAGACGCGCTGTCGGTTCACGCCGAGGTCATGCGTTTGTCGGAGACGAAGCCGCCGGCGCGCGACGTCCTCGCGATGATTCGAGAGTCGAAGACTCCGAACGGGGCCTTTTATCGAGCCGCGATCGGATGCGTGCGCGAGATTGGGCGTCTGAGCGCAGACGTCTCTGAGCGCCTTGAAACCGCGTTGCGATCGTTTCAGGAATACATGCCGCGGGCGGGTCGCGAGCTGAAGACGCGGACTCGAAATCGCGCCGTGGACTTGCTTCAAGATGGGCTCTTGGAGTCTGCAATTGCCCACCTCGCGCGCGTGTCGGCGCTCGACGTTGAGCCGCATGAAAAGTTGCGGGCGCTTGGGCGCATCGAGAGTCTTTCGGACAACAGGCCACGCCCTTCGCTTCGCGAGTCGAACAACGCAGTCACCCTCGAAGAGCTTGCGGAACAAACGGGGCTTGACCCCGACGACGCGGAGTCTGTGCTTGCGGAGATGCAGCTGTGGGATCCGCTCGGCGTGTGCAGCCGCAACCTCCAGGAGTGCCTTCGCGTGCAGGCCACGGTGCTCAATTACGACGAGCTCGAACTTGCGATCATCGAGCGCCATATGGGCAACCTCGAAAAGCAGAATTACGGGGCAATTGCCAAGGATCTGCGCGTTCCCGTGGACGACGTCTACGAGGCCGTGAAGGCGATTCGCGAGCTTGAGTCGACGCCGGCGCGCAACTTCTCGAACACGGACGACAAGTCGATCGGCATCACGCCCGACGTGTTCGTGATTCGCGACGGCGACAAGTGGGTCGTGCAAGACAACGACCGCGGCATGCCGCGCTTCTACCTGAACGAGGCCCTCGCCGAGCAGCTGCGCGGCAACGACAAGCAGTCGCAGAAGTTCATCGACGAGAAGGTTCGCAACGCGCTCTACTTGCTTTCCTCTCTGGAAAAACGCAGGAAAACGATCGTTCGCGTGACCGAAAAGATCGTCGAGCTTCAGGCCGAGTTCTTCGACATCGGCGGAGGAAACTTGCGCCCGATGACGTTGAAGGACGTTGCGATTCCCCTCGAGCTCCACGAGTCGACGATCAGCCGCGTCACCACGAGCAAGTGGGTTCACACGCCGCTTGGTCTCTTCGAGCTGAAGTACTTCTTCAACTCGTCCATTCGCCGCGAGACGAGCGAGACGAGCGAGGACATCGCTTCCGAAAGCGTGAAGGTTGCAATCAAACGCTTGGTCGAAGCGGAAGACAAGCGGAAGCCGTATTCCGACGAGGACATCGTGAAAAAACTACGCGAAGACGCCGGAATCGACATCGCTCGGCGCACGGTCGCGAAGTACCGTGAGGAGCTTCGAATCCTCTCGTCGACGAAGCGAAAGAAGCTATTCTGACGGCTGGTTTCGTCACGACGGAGAAAGGAGCGGTTCGCAGACACGTTGCGCGATCATCACGGTTCCCCTGGCGTTCGTCGCGGAATCAGGTCGCTCACTCACCACGAACTTCACAGGACGCGCGAGGGTGTAAAATACACGCACTGCGCGGAGCACCAAAAAATCGTTCGTGGATGGGAAGTGTGTCGAGGCTCGGTGCGTTCTGTAGTCGGGCGCATGAAATCGTTAAGAAGCGCCCTTGTGCTTGCGGAGGCAGACCATGAACATCTCGTTCACGTTTCGGCAGATGGATGGAAGCGACGCGATCAAAGACCACGCGTCAGAGAAGCTGGGCCGACTCCAGCGATTCTTGCGCCAGCCCATGAAGGCGCAGCTCACGCTTAGTACGCAGAATCACCGCACCCACCACGTCGAAGCCGAGCTTCACGCGGGACCGGAGCGCTACCACGCGACCGAGTCATCCGAGGATATGTACGTTTCGATTGACCGGGTCGTCGACAAGCTCGAACGGCAGATTCGCGAGCTCAAAGACGCCGCGGGCGCGAAGGTCAAGGGAGCCGAACGTGCGTCGTCGCGCATGCTTCCCGAGGTTGCTGACGAAGAGTGAGGTGTGACGGGGGCGCCTGCGGGCGCGTCCGATTTCAAGAACGCTGCGGTCCGATGGGGCTGCGGCGTTTTTTTTTCGTGCAAGCTGATGCGCAAAGCTCGGGGTCAAGCGCGTGCGCATTTGCTAAAAGTGGAGCCGTCATGGGCCTCGTCGATCTTCTCCATCCGCGTCGCATTCACATCGTGCTCGCGGAGTCCGTGCCGTTGGCTAAGAAAGCGTGCCTCTCGATCCTTGCCGATGTGGTCGCGAGCACCACCCCGCTGCCGCGCGATGAAGTGCGTCGCGTACTCGCGGAGCGTGAAGATCTTCAGTCGACCGGACTCGGCGAGAGCGTCGCGATTCCCCACGGTTCGCTTGAAGAGCTCGATCACCAAGTTGCCGCGATCATCCTCTCGCGACCGCCGATCGACTTCGAGGCCATCGACGACAAGCCCGTGCACATCATTGTCGCGGTGTTGAGCCCCAAGCGCGCGGCCGGTGAGCATCTCAAAACGCTCGCGCGCATCTCACGCCTTCTGCGCACGCCCGCGTTTCGTGGCCGCCTTCTCGAAACGATGACGGGTGAAGAAGCCCTCGCGCTCATCGCAGCGGAAGAAGGGACCGTGAAGCCTTGACCCCGCGCGCGAGTCGCACTCCGCAGGTTCCGCGGATGACCACGGCGGACCTCGTGGCGGATCCGCTCGTGGGTCTGAAGCTCTTCCCGCTTGCGGGCACAGCGTCGGCGAGCGAGCGACTCATCTCGCATCCGCGCGTGCAAAAAACGGGACTCGCGCTCGTTGGGCATGGCTACGGCGTTGTGCCGACACGCGTGCAAATTATCGGGGAAACCGAGCTTTCATTTCTCGCCACACTCGACGACGAACGCAAGCGCGAGGCGATGCGATTCTTCTATGGCCTTGGTCTCTCGTGCGTGATCGTCACGGGCAACAACCGCCCTCATCCGGCGATTCTGGAAGAGGCCGACAAGCTCTCCGTTCCGCTGTTTCTGTCCGAGGCGCGTTCGAGCCGAACGATCAACGCGGTCCATGCGGTGCTCGACGAACGACTCGCGCCGCGCACCTCGCTCCATGGGGTGCTCGTCGACGTGTTCACCGTGGGGCTTCTCATTCTCGGCAAGAGTGGCATCGGCAAAAGCGAGTGCGCCCTCGAGCTCATTATGCGTGGCCACCGCCTCATCGCCGACGATGTGGTGCACTGCGATTGGCGGCCGCCGGGACTCGTGTTCGGCGTTCCCGATCCGCGCCTCGCGCATCATCTTGAGATCCGCGGTCTCGGCATTCTCGACGTGAAAGAGATCTTCGGCATCACGGCCACGCGCGAGCGCAAGCGCATCGACATGGTCGTTCGTCTCGTCGAATGGAACGAGGACGAGGAATACGAGCGACTCGGTATCGACGACCAGTACCATCGGCTTCTCGAGGTCCCCGTTCGCGAGGTAACCGTGCCTGTGCGCCCGGCGCGCGACCTCGGTGCTATCTTGGAAATCGCCGCGCGAAATGAACTCTTGCGTCGTCGTGGTATCAACACGTCTCAGAGTTTCATCGAGCGACTTCGCACGAGCCGACAACCCGCCGTCGCTGCGGTTCACGGTGCCGTGCCGCCACCTGTTCCGAGCTACCTCGACGTGAGCACGCACGACGTCGCGTGGGATACGAACGAGCGCGACGACGGGCCTGGCGTGTCCTCCGAGAGTCACGCGTGGGTCGTGCGAAATCCGACGGACAACGAATGAGCACGTCTCTTCCGCCTCGGCTGCCAAAGCCTGTCGTCGTCGTCGTCACGGGTCTGTCCGGCGCGGGAAAATCCACCGCGTTGAAGGCGCTCGAGGACCTCGGTTATTTCTGCGTCGATAACCTTCCCACGGTGCTCGCCGCGCAAGCGGTTGCCGTCTGCGTCGCCGGCGGCATCGACCGCATCGCGCTCGGAATGGACGTGCGCGTTCGTGCGTTCCTTCCTCAAATGGGAGAGATGTTGGCGCGCATTGAGGAGGGAGGAGCTCGCGAGCTCATCGTGACGTTCCTCGATGCGACCGACGAGGCGCTGCTGAGGCGCTTCAGCGAGACGCGGCGTCCACATCCGCTTTCTGCCGAGTTGCCGCAGGAGCTTCAGCGCGACGGCGCCGGGGGCGTGCTTGAGGGCATTGAGGCGGAGCGTGAGCGTCTTGCCCCGCTGCGTGCCCGGGCCTCGTTTGTCGTCGACACGACGGGCCTTTCGGTGCACGAGCTGCGTCGCCACATCGTCGAGCGTTTTTCCGGTGCCCATGGAGCCCCAGGCATGACCACGCGCGTGGTTTCGTTCGGGTTCAAGTACGGTCCGCCCGTCGACGCTGACGTGGTCCTCGATGTTCGTTTTATCGACAACCCGTACTTCGTGCCGGACCTCAAGGAGCTCTCCGGAACCGACCCTCGGGTTTCCGACTTCGTGCTCTCTCGCCCGGAGGCGCAAGGCTTCATGGAGCGAACGCGCGAGCTGCTCGCGTTTGTTTTGCCTCGCTACGAACGCGAGGGTAAAAGCTATCTAACGATCGGTATCGGATGCACTGGGGGAAAGCATCGGTCGGTCGCCATCGCCGAGGCGCTCGCGAAGGACCTTCAAGCGACGACCTCAAGTTCAATCCTCGTCAAGCACCGTGACGTCGAGCGTTCGAGTTCTCCCCAATCTTCTTCGAGAGTTCCATGAGCGATTCGATCACCCGCGAGTTCATCATTCAGAACGCCCTCGGCCTTCATGCGCGCGCAGCCACGAAGCTCGCGCAGCTTGCATCCAAGTTTCCATGCGAGGTCGACGTCTCGCGCGAAGGTGAAGTCGCAAACGCAAAGAGCGTGATGGGCCTCTTGCTCTTGTGCGGGTCGCAAGGCACGAGCATCGAGGTCACGGCGACGGGCGAGCGCGCGTCCGAATGCCTCACGGCGATCGAGGCGCTGCTCAACGACAAGTTTGGCGAGGGACGGTGAAACGAGTCTCGCTCATTCCCCGTGAGTCTATTCCCGTGGCGTCCGCCACGAGCCCTTCGAGCATCACGATCGAAGGCATTGCCGCGTCTGCGGGCATCGTCGTTGGGCCCGCGCTCGTCATTGGAAATCCAAACGCGAGCTACGTTCGTCGTGCGGTGTCCGACGCCCGCGTGGACGACGAGTATCAGCGTTTCGAGGAGGCCGTGTCGCGCTCGAAGGAGGTACTCATCGAGCTCTCCGAACGCGCAGCGGGAACCGACAGCCGCGAGCACGGAGCGATTCTCGAAGCCTACGTCGTCATGTGTGGCGACCCTATGCTTGCCAAAAAGGTTGCATTCTACATACGCAAGGAGCTTCGCTGCGCCGAGTGGGCCGTTGCTTCCGCGGGTGAGGAAATCGCCAACCTTTTCGGTCCTGCGGGCTCGGTCGACGAGTACATCGCAGAGCGTCGCCACGACATTACGTTTGTTTGCGATCGCATCCTTCGCGAGCTCATGGGGGAGCCGGCGACCCTCGTCCAAAACCTCCAGCGAAAGACCGTCGTTGTTGCGCACGATCTTTCGCCAGCCGACACAGCATCGATGGCACGCGAGCCGGTGGTCGCTATTGTCACCGAGGTCGGTTCGCGCACCAGCCATACGGCAATCATGGCGCGCGCTCTGGCGGTCCCTGCGGTCCTTGGCGCAAGTCACGTGCTGCACACTGTGAAGAACGGCGATCTCGTCATCGTGGACGGTCTGCGCGGCGTGGTTGTCGTCAACCCCACGGCTATCGAAATCGAAGATGCGGAAGACCGCGCCCGCCGCCATGACATCCACGAGAAGCGCTTGAACGCGCGTCGTGACGAGCCATGCCGAAGCAAGTGCGGAACCGCGTCGGTTGTGCTGCGGGCGAACCTCGAGTTGCCCTCGGAGGCAATCATCGCGAAGGAGCGCGGCGCCTTAGGGGTCGGCCTCTACCGCACGGAATTTCTTTTCGTGGATCGCGTCGTGCCGCCGTCGGAGGACGAGCAATTCGAAACGTTCAAGTCCGTCATCGCGACCCTCGCGCCGCATCCGATCACGCTCCGCATTTTCGACCTGGGCGGCGACAAGTTCGTTTCCTGTTTCCCGGTTCCGCCGGAAATGAACCCGGCACTCGGCCTTCGAGCGGTCCGCCTCGCGCTCACGCGTCCTGATATTCTCCTCACGCAATTGCGCGCCATGGTTCGAGCCAGCGCGTTCGGCCCCATTCGAATCATGGTGCCGATGGTGACGACCGTGCAGGAGCTTCGTGACGTCAAAGCGCTGCTCGACAAGGCGATCGTCGACATTCGCGCGCGAGGCATTCCGTGCGCCGACGTCATCCCGCTCGGCATGATGATCGAGGTTCCCGCTGCCGCGATGCTCGCGGATATTTTCGCGCGCGAGGCTGCGTTCTTCAGCGTTGGCACGAACGACCTCGTGCAATACACGCTCGCCATTGACCGAACGAACGAGACGCTCGCGGCGCAAGCAACTCCGTTTCATCCAGCGATTTTGCGTATGATTCGCATGGTTCAGGCCGCAGCCGACGGGCGCGGCATTCCCGTTTCGTTGTGCGGAGCGATGGCGAGCGACCCGATGGCCGCGCTTCTCCTCGTGGGTCTCGGTTTGCGCGAGCTTTCCATGGAAAGTACATCGATCGGCGACATCAAAGAGACGCTCGGCCGTTTCGATCTCGCCACGATGGAGCGCATCGCGCAGGCGGCATTGCACTGCGAAAGCGCGGAGGCCGTCGAGGCGCTCCTGGCGCGCACGTACGCGACGGAGCTCTTCGACATTCTCGCGGGCGAGGCAGTTGATCTCGACGGACTCTTCGACGCCGAGTGATCATTCCTGCGGAAGTGTGAAATCGGACGCGCGCTCGCGATGACCGCTTCCCGAAAATGCCGGTGTCTGGCAACGTCCCGCGCCCATGGTCTCGCGCAGGTATCGCATCCTCTCAGGTCTCGTGATCGCCTTCACGGTCGCCGTAGGAGCCGTTTCGGCCTCCGGTTGCGGTCAGTCGGCGAAGGCGGTTCCTTCTGCCGTCTGCGGCGGCGGTGCCAGCTGCCAGGCTCGCATCGCGTTCCTCCACACGGCGGACATCCATTCGCGGCTGCTGCCGTACGATCTGCTCGTCACCCAGGTTGACGGCGATCTCGGCCTTGGCACCACGGGTGTCGTGTCGAACGTTGGCGGCGTCGCGCGCATGGCGACGATCATCGACCGCGAGAAAGCCCGCGCCGATCGCATTCTTCACGTGGACGGAGGCGACTGTTTTCAGGGCGCTCCGATCTTCAATTATTTCTTTGGCGAGCCGGAAATCCGAGCGCAATCGCTGCTGAACGTCGACGCGATGGTGCTCGCGAACCACGAGTTCGATCTGGGTCCGTTGAACGTCGCGCGTCAGGTACAGAAGTGGGCTTCGTTCCCGGTACTTGCTGCAAACTACAAGTACACGCCGCTCGACGCTCCGCAGTCCTCGCTCGTCGGCACCGTCACCGAGCCCTATCGCATCTTCGACTTGCAGGGCGTCAAGGTCGCGGTCATCGGCATGGGCAACCTGTCAAGCCTTTCGTCGATCTACGACCAGCCGAACAAGCTCGGCATCATGCCGCTTCGAACGCGTGACGTCGTGCAGGGTTACGTCGACTTGCTTCGTCCGAGCGTCGATCTCGTG
>CAIQDA010000509.1 GCA_903870415.1 uncultured delta proteobacterium | reverse complement strand
GGCGAAGGCATTGGCGTCTCCGGCTTGATCGGCGTGGTGCTCGCGTACTTCGCGCTGCGCCACAAAGAATACCGCTGGAACCGCCTCATGGCGTGGATGGACCTCGAACACCACCGCGGCGACACCGGTTACCAAGCTTATCAATCGCTCATCGCCATCGGCAGCGGCGAGAAGACGGGCCTCGGTTTGGGCCACGGCTACCAGACCCTCTACTTGCCCGAGGCGCACACGGACTTCATCGGTGCGGTCGTCGGTGAGGAGCTCGGCTTCGTCGGAATGATGCTCCTCGTGTGCTTGTATGTTGCACTCTTCGTTCGCGGCCTTCGTGCGGCATTTCGTGCGCCCGACGATTACGGCACGTTCATCGCGTACGGCATCAGCGCGCTCTTCGCGTTTCAGGCTATTTTCAACATGTCCGTCATTCTGGCGATCGCGCCGACGAAGGGGCTCACGCTTCCGTTCGTAAGTTTTGGCGGATCGTCGCTCCTCGTATGCTGCGCCGCCGCCGGCATCTTGCTCAACATTTCTCGCCAGGGAAGCGACCCGCCGCCCGCCGCACCTGCGGACGCGAAGCCTTCAACTCCAGCGCGAGGGGCACGTCATGGCTCAAGGTCTTAAGCGCATCATCGTCGCCGCGGGCGGCACCGGTGGTCACGTCTTTCCAGGTCTTGCTCTCGCCGACGCGCTCCGGGCGCGATGGGCGTGCGAGGTGGTTTTTGTCGGCACGCCGCGCGGCATCGAGGGCAAGGTCATTCCGCCGCGTGGATACCGTCTCGAGCTTTTGGACGTCGAACCCATGAAGGGCGGCGGCGTCGCACGTGCGATTCGAGGCGGGTCGATTGCGGCATGGCAAAGCCTTCGCGCAATGGCACTCGTCGCTCGGGAGCGACCTGCGGCGTTCGTCAGCATCGGCGGTTACGCTGCGGGCCCCATCGGCGTTGCGTGCATCGCCGGCTTCGTGCCCTTCGCGCTCGTGGAACCGAACGGTCATCCAGGGCTCACCAATCGTCTTCTTGCGCCCTTTGCGGACCGCGTGTTCGTGGCGTGGCCGCACCTTTCGTCGCTCGGTCGCGAAGGACGCGCGCGCGTGGAGGGCGTTCCGCTCCGTGCGGCATTTCGTCCCAAAGCGCCGGAGTCTCACGACGGGGTGCACCTGCTTGTGCTTGGCGGAAGTCAGGGCGCGCGTGCGCTCAACGAGCGCGTTCCTGAAGCGGTGGCTCGCTTGGGCTTGATGCGCGACCGGCTTCACGTCGTGCATCAGTGCGGGAAGAACGCCGAGGCCGTCGAAGCGGCGTATCGCCACGCGGGCTTCGCATCGGTGCAGGTGGTTCCCTTCATCGACGATGTGGCGGCGGCCATTGCGAATGCGGACCTCATTGTCGGTCGCGCTGGAGCGGTCACGGTTGCGGAAATCTGCGCGATCGGTCGACCATCGATCCTCATCCCGTTTCCTCACGCCGCCGACGACCACCAAGCGGCAAACGCGCTCGCTCTCCAGGAGGCGGGCGGTGCCGTTTGCATCCGCGAAGAGGCTGCCGATCCGGTGCGCCTCGCGGTAGAACTGGAGCGACTGCTCGCCGACCACGATCGACTGCGTTCCATGGGCAAAGCCGCCCTCGACGCCGGACGACCTGATGCGGCCAACGTGATTGCGCGCGAGGTCGCGGCTCTCGCGAAGCTCGAAGAAACGAAAGGGTAGAAGTCTTGTTCCGAGGTCACGTCAGGCGCGTTCACTTCATCGGCATCGGCGGCATCGGCATGAGCGGTCTCGCGGAGATTCTGCGCACCCTTGAGTTCGAGGTGACCGGGTCCGACCGAAAGGCGAACGATACGACGCGCCGCCTTGAGACGCTCGGGGCGACCGTGTTCGAGGGGCACGACGCTCGCCACGTCGAGGGCGCGGACGTGGTCGTGTATTCGAGCGCGATTCAGTCGTCGAACGCGGAGCTCGAACGAGCGAGGCAGCTCTCGATACCTGCAATTCCTCGAGCCGAAATGCTTGCAGAACTCATGCGTGTCAAATATGCGGCGCTCATCGCGGGCAGTCACGGCAAGACGACGACGACGTCTCTCGTGGCCACGGTGCTTCGCGAAGCCGGCCTCGATCCAACGGTGGTCGTCGGCGGCAAGGTGAACGCCCTCGGGTCGAACGCACGCCTTGGCGCGGGTGATCTCTTCGTGGCCGAAGCGGACGAGAGCGACGGATCGTTCCTTCGCTTGACGCCCACGATCGCCGTCGTGACGAACATCGACCCCGAGCATCTCGATCATTACGGAAGCCTCGAGAAGGTCATGGACGCCTTCGTCGACTTCGTGAACATGGTGCCCTTCTACGGCCTCGGCATCCTCTGCGTGGACCATCCAAACGTGCAGGCGATCTTGCCGCGGATTACCCGCCGCTACGTGACCTACGGGCTCTCGCGTCAGGCCGACTACCGCGCGCGAAACATTCGCCAAGAGGGCCTCGTCACGCGCTTCGAAGCGCTGAAGTCGGGCGAGCTCATCGGCGAATTCGCTGTTCGCATGCCGGGCGTGCACAACGTGCTCAACGCTCTTGCGGCGCTCGCGCTCGCGGACGAACTCGCCGTGCCGATGAACGTGGTCCGTGAAGCAATCGGAAACTTTCACGGCGTGCAGCGTCGCTTCACCGTCGTCGCACAGCCGACGCTCACGCGTGACGGCCAGACGGGCGACGCGATCCTCATCGACGATTACGGACATCACCCGGCGGAAGTCGAAGCGACGCTCTCCGCTGCACAAAACGGCTTCGACCGCCGCATCGTCGTCGCGTTTCAACCGCATCGCTACACGCGAACGCGCGACTTGTTCGAGGAGTTCACGCGCGCGTTCAACGTCGCCGACGTGCTGCTCATGACCGAGGTTTACGCCGCGGGGGAGTCGCGTATCGAAGGCGCGACGGGCGAGTCTCTCGCAAAGGCCGTACGCGCTCACGGGCATCACGCGTGCGAATTCGTGGCGGACAAGCGCGACCTCGCCAAGCGCCTCCACGAGATCGTTCGACCGAATGACATCGTGATCGCGCTCGGTGCGGGCGACGTGAACCAGTCGGTGAAAGAGCTCGCGATTCTTCTCGCGAACGAGGCCGCGCGATGAGCGATGAGGCGCACGACAGCGTTGCGGAGCCCGAGGGAGAAGACGTCTTTCTCGAAGGCGACTCGCCGCTTCCTCTTGCGCCGAAGGCCGTGGACGACGAGCCGAAGGCGAACGCGGCGTCCATTGGTTGGCTCGTGGCACTTGCGCTTTTGATCGTGGTTGGCGCTCGTCAGTGGCTCGTCACGACGCCTTATTTTTCTCTGCGCGACGTTCGCATCGAGGGCGCCGAGCATCGCACGCGCGAACATTACTTGGCGGCCGCGGGGCTCGAAAAAGGGCGAAACATTCTTGCGCTTGATCTCGCGGACGTGCGCCGCCGACTTCTCGCGGAGCCGTGGGTCGAAGAGGCGATGGTCGTGCGTCGATTGCCTTCGCGCATCGACGTCACGGTGCGCGAACGCGAGCCGCTTGCGATCGTCGCTCTCGACGAGCCGTACCTCGTGACGTCGACGGGCAACGTGTTCAAGACGATCGAGGCCGATGAAGTCGTGGACCGGCCGGTCATCACGGGCCTCACGACGGAAGACGTGAACGATTCGACGGGTCATGGCCGCGAGCTCCTTCGGCGCGCTCTTGATCTCGCGGCGGAGTACGAGCGCGGCAAGCTTGCGGAGTCCATGCCGCTCGAAGAAGTTCACATCGAACACAGTGGCGAGATGGCGCTGCGCGTGGGCGCGCAAGGGGTTTCTCTTGAGCTTGGGCAGGGGCCGTATCGACACAAGCTCGACATGGCCGCGAAGGTGCTGGCAGAGGTCGACAGGCGCGGAGGACGGGCCTCTGCGCTGCTGCTCGACGGCGCTCCTACGAGCGACCGTGTTGTCGTGCGCACGCGCTGATCGGCAGTCCTTTTCTCGCGCGGGCGGGATGCCCCAAAAGGTTGCAAATTCCCAATGCGCGAGCCACGTCGACGAATGAGGTGACGCGCGCGGAATTAAGCGCCGCGTTTTGTTGGCCCCGGATCGATCGTCATGCGAGCACCAGCAGCGATGAGTGCGCATGGACAAGTGATCGTCGGGCTCGACATTGGCACCACGAAAGTGTGTGCGATTGTCGGTGAAGTGGACGCGGATGGCATCACGATCCTCGGGGTCGGGAATGTGCCGTGTAAAGGGTTGAAGCGGGGCATCGTGTCCAACATCGAGCTCACGGTCCGCGCGATCCGTGACGCCGTGGACGCGGCCCAGCAGATGGCCGGTGTAAAGATCGACACGGTCTACGCCGGAATCGCGGGCAGCCATATTCGCGCGCACATGAGCGACGGCGTTGCGGCCATCGCGGACCGAGAGGTTACGCGGGCGGACGTTGAGCGCGTGCTCGAAGGCGCTCGTGCGATCCCCATCGACGTCGATCGGCAGATCCTCCACGCGCTCCCTCGCGAGTTCGTTGTGGACAGCCAAGATGGCATTCTCGATCCCATCGGCATGAGCGGCGTTCGCCTCGGCGTGAACGTCAACCTCGTGACCGCAGCGACCACGTGCGTGCAGAACGTCGTGCGTTGCGCCGAGCGGGCTGGCCTCAAGGTCGCGGACGTCGTCCTGCAACCCCTTGCGAGCGCGCACGCGGTCCTCTCGGAAGACGAGAAGGAAATCGGCGCGGCGGTCATCGACATCGGCGGCGGCACGACCGACGTCCTGCTCTACGCAAACGGCGGCATCGCTCACACGTCGAGCATCCCCGTCGGCGGCAACAACGTTACGAGCGACATCGCCACGGGCCTTCACACGCCCATGGGCGAAGCCGATCGCATCAAGCGCATCTACGGCTGCGCGCTCGGTCGTCTCGTCGAAGAGTCCGAAGAGATCGAAGTGCCCGGCGTGGGTACGCACGCGCCTCGGCGTGTTGCGCGACACGTTCTCACGGACATCATCGAGCCACGGGTCGAAGAAATTTTCGCTGTGGTTCGTCGCCGCATCGAAGAGACCGGATTGCTTGAGCAGCTTTCATCGGGTGCAGTCCTCACGGGTGGCTCGGTCGTGCTCGACGGCATGACGGACTTCGCGGAAGAGATTCTCGGAATGCCCGTGCGCATCGGATACCCGATCGGCGTGCGCGGCATGGTCGCTCTCGTGAACGGACCCCAGTACGCCACGGGCATCGGCCTCGTGAAGTACGGCGCCGAACAACTCGCAAACGCACGCGACCGAAACGCTCCGCTGCACGGGCACCCGAGCTCCAGCTCGCGCACGCGTGCCATCGAGATCATCGAGCCGAAGGCGTCGAGCAGCATCTGGAATTGGATTCGCCAAGCCTGGTAAAAAAAAGCCATCGCGAATTTGGCCCGACGATGGCCCGCGTGGTTCCTTGCGACTCACTTGATGAAGCTCTTCGGTAAGAGGCGACCGGAGACTTTCGAAAAAAAACGAAGCCGCTCATGCCGAGGCACAATGGCAGGCGGCGCTCCGGGAGGATCGAGAGATGTTTTCCATCGAATTTGCTGACGATACGCAAGAATATCAAGCTCGCATCAAGGTCATTGGTGTGGGTGGTTCCGGCGGCAATGCCGTCAATACGATGATCAACTTCGGCCTTGAAGGCGTCGAGTTCATCGCGATCAACACGGATGCGCAGGCGCTCAACGTCAACGCGGCTCCGACCAAGCTCAACATCGGTTCGGCGCTCACGCGTGGACTCGGTGCAGGCGCGGATCCGGAGCGTGGTCGCAAGGCCGCTCTCGAGGACGTGCAGCGCATCAAGGAGCTCATCAGCGGCGCCGACATGGTCTTCGTGACCGCCGGCATGGGCGGAGGCACGGGCACCGGAGCGGCTCCGATCGTTGCGCAGATCGCCCGCGAAGAGGGCGCCCTCACCGTGGGTGTCGTCACGAAGCCATTCGGTTTCGAAGGACGTCAGCGTTCGAAGCGCGCCGAGAACGGCCTCGCAGCTCTCGCGGAGCACGTCGATACGCTCATCACGATCCCGAACGAAAAACTCCTGATGCTCGGGGACGAAGACCTCAGCTTCATCGACTCGTTCCGCAAGGCGGACGAAGTTCTCTACCAAGCCGTCAAGGGCATCAGCGACCTCATTCAGGTCCAAGGCATCGTCAACGTCGACTTCGCCGACGTGAAGACGGTCATGTCGAACATGGGCCGCGCGCTCATGGGCACGGGCATCGCCAAGGGCCAGCACCGCGCGCGTCTCGCAGCCGAAATGGCCGTGAGCTCGCCGCTTCTCGACAACATCTCGGTGCACGGCGCCATGGGCGTCCTCATCAACGTGGTCGGCGGCCCTGACCTCAAGATGAAGGAAATTGACGAAGCTGCGAAGCTCATTCAAGAGCAGGCACACGAGGATGCGAACATCATCTTCGGTGCAAGCATCGACGAGTCGCTCGGAGACAGCGTCAAGGTCACCGTCATCGCGACGGGCTTTGACTTCGAAGAGCGCCGTGTCGCCGAAGACACGCGTCAGCAGGCGCAGCCGCAAATGCGCCAGCACGCATCGCTCGAGATGTCGCCGTTCTCTCGTCCGATGGAGTCGACGATGCCGCGAAGCCAAACCGCTCCCGGCTCCACGTCGTATCGCCAAAGCGCGTCGATGGAAGCGGCCCGCGCGATTCACCAGCCTGAGCCCGTCGCCGCAGCTCCAGCCTCGCGCCGTCCTCAGCCCTTCGACGCACGCCCAGCGAGCGCCGGTCAGCCTGCGCCCACGAGCCAGTTCCGCGTCCAAGCGCCACGCACCGTTCGAAGCTTTCCTTCGACGGTCGAAGAAGACTTCGACGTGCCCGCGTACCAGCGCCGCGGAAACCTCTGATTCACGGAGCCGTCGCGAACGATCCCCGCGACGACTGAGCCTCACTCCGCGCTCGGACCTTCATGGTTCGGGCGCGTTGTCGTTGGGGCTCGCTGGATGTGCTTAGGCTGTGATGCGTATGCGCGTTAGCTATGCGCCACGAGTACGAAAAAAAGGCCCGGCGATGAAGCCGAGCCTTTCGTCGTCACGGGTTGCGCCTGTTCAGTTGCAGCCGCCGACTTGCGCGCCCGCCTTCGAGAAGGGGATGCAGGTCTTGCCCGCGGGGCACTCGGAATCGTCCGTGCACATCACGATGCCCGTGCACGCCGAAGCCGCGACGCAAGCAGTGCCGGTCATGGAGCGCGCGAAGTTGCCGCAGCCTGGGGCGCCGAGGCCGATTGTTGCGCCCGCTGCGCAGCAGACCGGCTTCGCGCCGTCCTTGCAGTCAGCAACGGGGTCTTGGCAGCCCCAGTCCACGGAGCGAGGGATGGCGCACGGGGTCGCCGCACTCTCGCAGGACGATGGCGAGCCTGAACCGCTTGGGGTCTCGCAGCAGTGTTGCGTGCCCGACTGGCAGCGCTGGTTGCCCGCATCGCCAACGGAGCTGAACGGGCAATAAATCGTCGCGGTGCCGGCGTCGGGGCTTGGCGGGTGAAGCGTCGAGACATTGGAGCACGAGCCCGCGTCGACGGTGGGGGTGGTGCCCGAGTCGACCACGGGAGTCGTTCCGGCGTCGGCCGTCGTGCTGCCCGAGTCCGTTGCGGCCGTTGCGTCCTTCGTCGTGCCCGCGTCCTTCACGGTCGTCGGAAGCGTGCTCGCGGCGTCGTCGCTGGAACAGCCGCCAACGAACGCCGTGGCCGCAAAGGCGGCGAGGGAAAGGGCCGAGAGAATCGAGTAGCGCGTCTTCATGGGGCGTCTTTTAGCTCTGATTGCGTGGGTCGCCGAGACTTTTTCGTGGCGTTTCGGCGGCACCAAAAACGGCTGGCGCAGGATTCGGAAGAAACTCATCGAACACGGGAGCTAGGCCCGCCTTCGCACGCCAAACTGCTTCGTTGCTGGAAATATGCACGGAGGCCGCCGTCGCCGCCGCCGCCAACGCCAGGCCTGCGACCACGTCCACGATGTAGTGCCACCGCAGAAAGAGCGTCGCGCCGATGATATTCGCCGCGATGAACACGAGCACGGGCCATGTCCAACAGAAGGGCCGCGTGCGCCGGTGGACGAACGCGAACATCGCCACGAAGCTCGGCCCCGCGGTGTGGAGCGATGGAAAAATGTCTTTGCCCGCGCCCCCGGCCGCAACCGCCGTCTGCACCATGTGCCAGAAGGTGCCGCCCGGAAGCGGCTCGTGCGTGAACTGGCCGCGGAAGAGCCAAAACGGTCCGTAGCCCGGCACGAGCAGGTACGTGAGGTGCCCGGTGCAGAACACGATGAGAATGCCGAGCGTGAAGCTCGCGAGGAGCTTTCCGCGGCCGCCGAAGAGCATCAGGGGCACCACGTGCGAACTCAGCACGAAGAAGTGCAAGTAGTAGAAAAACGCAAACCACTCGACGCGCGCGGGCGTGACGAAGCGGTCCCACGCGAGCGCGGGCTCGAATCCGAAAAGCGCGAGGTCCACCGCGTACACTTGCGCGTCCAAGATGCGGCTCGTGACCGATGGCAGCACGATTTGCAGCTGCAGGTAGCTCGTGAGGAATGCGGCGAAGAGCACGGTTCGGTACAGCGCCGACTTGAAAAGCGAGAATCGCTCGGCGACGTCGCTTCGATGGAACGCAACGGTCGCGACGAAGACGACGAGGTTCGCGGACATGCCTTTCATGGCCAGTGCGTGGTTCGGGCCCGAGCCAAAGCATGCAGCCAATACGAATACGCCGTAATACGAGGCAAGCAGCACGTCGAGGCTCGCCCATCGCCGCAGCGAGAGGGGATGGATCATCGAGGGAACCTATTCATCGTCGCGGGCGGGCCGCAGGACGACCAGCGCATTGCCGGGCTTCAGTTTGGCGCAACACGCGAGGCGGTGGGTCGGCGGCGCTCGAAAAATTTCGAGCAGGTCGAGCTCTTCGTCATCGTGCGAATGGATCGCCTCTTGCCCTTCGAGGATCACGATGCGGCACGTGCCGCAGTTCGCGCTCCGACATGAAAACGGTACGACCGCTTTGGGGGCGGCGTCGCAGAGGTCCGCGAGCGAGCCTCCGTCCTCACAAGGAGCTTCGAAGGTGGAGCCGTCGTCGAGAACGAAACGCACACGGGCCATGGGGCAACCCTAGCGACTTCGAGCCCGGCGTGAAGCGACAGTTTCTCTCGCCCGGCGCCTTTCGGGCGCAGCTCGGGCCACCGCCGCGCGTCGGTCAGCCGACTCGGCGAAGGAGAAAGAGGTGTTCGCGCCTTGGGGATCGATCGAACGCGCGGTTGGTGGGTCCGTGAAAGTGAGGTCGCGCCTGGGACGCTTCCGCGAGCCAAACGAAGGCCGAACGCGCTGTGGCGACGCGAAGCTCTTCGTCCGCGAAGAGGGGCTGGCCGTCGACCGCGGAGTCTGCAATCTGCAGGCAAACGCTGGCCTGCTCTGCGGTGACGCGTGCGAGAGACCAGAGGAGCTTGCCGAGCTCGTGCTGCCAGCGTGCGCGGGCCTCGTCGATGGAGAGACGCTCGAAGTGACGCCGCGCGCCGAGCTCCCCTTTTGCAAAGCTTCGCGCGTCGAGTTCGAGCCAGCGCAGGCGCATGTCGTGGTGCGAAAAGTAATCGTACGTGGCCGCGTAAGGCGGCGAACTCACGATGAGGCCGACCGAACGATCGCGAACCGTTTCGAGCCGCGTGGCATCGTCGAGCTCAACACGCCAGCGAGCCTTGCCCTCCCGACGTTCGCGGTAGGCGGTCAGGCGCTCAACGAGTTCGGTGGCCTTGCGGCGAAAGAGTTTGGCGGTGAACCCCGCAGCGATGCGCTTGGCTTCGAGCTGCGTGGAGGTGTCGCTCTTCTTGCGGCTGACCTTCACGATGATGGCGCTGAGAACGAGCGAAAGGGCTCGTCGAATGGTGGGACCGGCTTCGCTCGACCCGATGGCGGCGCGAAGGCTGTCGAGCTCGAGGAGCACGTGCGGATCGAAGATCGCGACGTCTTCTTCGCCGTAACGATGCGTGGCTCCGGCTCGGGCTTTTCGACGCTCGTCCGCGAACTCCGCGACGCGCAAGGCCTCACTCGCGAGGAGGATGAGCTCTTCGGGTGTGTACCGCTGGAGCTTCGTGCGCGCGAGCTGCACCGCAAGGGGATTCAGATCCGAACCATGCGCCGCAAGGCCTCGAGCGCTGGCCTCGGCGACGACGGTTCCACTGCCGCAGAACGGATCGAGAACGATGCCTCGCTTCGGTGTCAGCGTGTCGACGAGCGACCGCGCCGTGTGCGGATGCATGCGCGCGGGATACGTGTGGAATCCATGCACATCGCCGCGGTCACTGTCGTCGTTCGCTTCGCCTGCGTCTCCAAGCGGCTCAGGCGCCGCGTCCACCGCGAGCGCGCGCACGAGAAGGTCGACGAGCGCGCTTCCGCCTTTGGCTTCGACTTCACCGCCGACGTGCGTCAACGAGCGCTTCCGCTTGACGATGGTCGTGGCACGGGCCTCGCGGTTGCTCGGGTTTTTCGTCATGGCTTGCTGGCGCCGTAGCATCCCTTCGGCATTGTGGCGACGCTTGCCGATGCTTGGGCGATTGGACACGCGCGCGAGCTCGCGGGGACGCCGCTCATCGGGCTGTTCGAGGATCAGTCCGACTTGGTCGGTGCAAAGTACACGGGTGTCGTGCACTCGGGATACTTGCCCTGCTTGTCCGCGTAGAACTCCCGGATGCGCGCCTCGTCATCGACGATGTTCCCGGTGGGCCAGAACACCTCGCCAAAGCCGCCTCGCTTCTTCGCGTAGTCGAGGTAGCCGAGAACGATGGGCACCTTCGCTTCGAGCGCGATGTAATAGAAGCCTGTGCGCCAGCGATCCGAGCGCCCGCGTGTGCCCTCGGGCGGAACGAGCAACAAGAGTCGGTCGTTTTGTTCGAAGAGAGCCGCGGCGCTTTGAACCTGGTTCAAGCGTTTGCTCCGATCGACGGCGATGCCGCCGAGTCCGCGCATGAATGGCCCTGCGGCTCCCTTGAAGAGCGAGTTCTTGCCGATCCACGCGAGCTCGATACCGAGCGCCCAACAGATCGCGAGCGTGAACGGAAGGTCCCAGTTCGTCGTGTGCGGCGCGGCGCAGAGCACGGCCTTCGCGACGTTGGGGGCCTCGCCGTCGATGGTCCAGCCATAGGTTGCGAGCCAAGCGCGGCCTGTTTTCGCGCGAGCTTCCATGAGCCAAGCGGGGGTGGGCATAGAGCGAAACCTCTGCAAACGGCGTGGCTGCTAGGGCCACGAATGGGTCAGGACTCGTCCGTCGGCGTTGACGGGGGAGCGGACGGCTTTGAGTAGATGGGCGCCGAGGTCGTGTGAAAAAGGACCCGCCGCGTAGGAGCAGCCGACGACTCGATGGCTTCGAGGCGGGCGATCACACCCGCGACGTCGATTCCGGTGAGGTCCGCATCGGCGGATATTTCTCCACCGGCCAGCTGCGCGCAGACGACGCTCGCATCGCGAAGGATGGCGCCCGTGTGGCTATCGATGCAGAGTGCACCGGATCGACTTTGCGAGAACACGAGTTCCATCGCGTTTGCGAGAAGGTGCAGCTCGCGCATTTCGACGGCCCCGGCGAGGCCCTTCATCGTGTGCGAGGCGCGGTAGAGATGATCGAGCGTGTCTTCGTCGACGAGAGGCATGGCCGACTCGACGAGTTCCGTTTGGAGGATAGCCACTTGCTCGGCGACCTCCGTGAGGACCGCCGTCAGTACCTCGGGACTAAGCGCCATGAATTCCTCCGCCGTTCGCTGAACATTTTGAGGCTACGCTTCTGTGGCTGCAAGGTCCACGTCCTGGAAGAGCTCGGTTGAAAAGTAGCGCTCCATGCGGTCGCAGAGAACCGTGGCGATGTTGTGGCCAGGTCCGAGCGTGGCCGCGAGTCGCTTGGCGGCGACGAAATTGAGCCCGCTCGATGGGCCGACAGGAAAACCGCGGCGGCAGAGTTCGCGAGCGGCCAGATACGCTTCGCCTTGGCTCACGTGGATGTTCGCCGAAAGCCCCACGGCCTCCGGGTTGAGGATGGTGCTGAGCCCCTCGATGACTCCCGGCACGCCGCCGCAAATTTCGGGCTCGTTCGGAAAGCACAGGCTCGAGTCGGGCAGGGCGCGCGCAATATGGGTGCGGTGGCCGGCCTCGCGAAGGGCCCTTGCGATGCCCATCAAGGTGCCGCCCGTACCCACGCCGGCGACGAAGCCGTGGATGGTCCCGCCCACTTGCGCGATGAGTTCGGGCCCGGTGGTGCGCTGGTGCGCGAGCGCGTTGAGTTCGTTTTCGAACTGACGAGGGAGAAAGATTCGCGGGTCTGCCGAGGCCATGCGGCGCGTGGCCTCGATGGACTCGCGCACGCCGAGGGCCTTTGGGG
>CAIQDA010000508.1 GCA_903870415.1 uncultured delta proteobacterium | reverse complement strand
GGCATGGACTACGCGCTCGATGCGTCGACGGAGCGGGTCGAGCTCCAGAGCCACGGCTTGACGGTGGGACGCGTAGAGACGATGGCGACGAGCGCATCCACGCTGGCAACGCCGCGTCAGCGCGTGCTCCTCGTGCTCCACGACGCGCTCGGAAGCGCGGGAATCGTGCTGGATCGGGAAACCGGCGAGCTCGCGGAAGCCGTGACCTATACGGCGTATGGACAGACCGAGAGCGACCTGCGCCCGGAGCGTTTCGGTTCAAACCGCGAGGATGAGCGCTTCACGGGCAAGGAAGAGGACGTCGAGGTCGGGCTCGTCTACTTCGGGAAGAGGTACCTGGTACCCGCGATGGCGAGGTGGGCAAGCGCCGACCCGCTCGCGGTGCATGCGCCAGGAGAAGCGGACCTTAACGTGTATGCGTATGTGCACGGGCGGGTTTTTGTGGCGGTGGATCCCTTGGGGCTGGAGGACGCCGACCCGCGGTCGACCGCCGAGCTTCGCGGGCTCGCGGCTGGGTTGATCGGCGAAGGACGCATCGTCGGATCGACGGACGCTAAAACGGAAGAACTGCGTCAGATGACGGAAGCAGGCTCGACCACTAAACTCGACAAATACGGGAACCCGACGACTTTCAGATTGTCGCGCGCGACTCTTCGCCTGCTCGTGGCCTTCGGGTCGGAATCGACTGTGGAAAGTCCCGTCGTCATCATGTCCGCGGCGCGCATGGACGGGCACTCCCGGCCGACCCCGGGTGGGCCGACGGATCGGCGAGTCGAATCTCTGAACGTGGCAGCATTCCGCGGCGCGCGAGCGAACCTACAATCGCGTCGATTGGATCCCCTCGGAGAGGGAGGGTGGGTCTCGGCCGTCGTGGAAACCACACTTTCGGTCTTTCGCCAGTTTCTCGCGCTTCCGGCGGGTCGCTGGAGCGTGGGGCTGCCCCGTGCGGGTAACGCGCCCGAAGACCCTGGCGGACGCACCTCCGACGCGACGCCGGCACACAACGCGTTCCTCGTCGAAGGAGCGCCGGGGGCGAATGGAGCGCCGATTCAAAATTCACGCGCGATGCCTGGTGCCGAATCGCTAGCGAGTGCGTCGAAGTTTATGGGGCCGCTAGCTCGGATCTGGATGCCCGTGGCTGCTGCGCTCAATCGAGAACACGGAGGCGGAAACGTGGTGGTGACTTACATCGACGGTCCGCACCACGTCCACTATCAGTCCGCCGACCCCGATGGGGATTAGCCGATGAAGAACACCGTTTGGGACCGTTTGGCGTATTCCGCTCTGATGGCGACCTCGCTTAATGTGTCGCCTCTTAACGCTGCTGATCGCCGTTCCTGCGATGTCGAACTCGCTGACGACGCCGCTGCCTTCGATGCCTTCGTTCGAGCGAATCCGGTCCTCGGCGAGGGCGCTGCCAGACCGATTTCTCAGCGTCATGAGGCTGAGTGGCGAAGGAAGGCAGAGCGTGCGCGTACTCGATGGACCGCGTTGATGGCGCCGGACAGACGATGTATTTCGGATGGAACGGGGAGCGGACTTTGGGTGCTTCGCCTGGACCGCACGCTCACGGTTGACCACGCCATTGCCGCCGAATGGGGCGTTTACCATGTCGGCAGCGATGGCGCGCGCGCGCGACTGCCGCTTTTCCGTGGCGTCTTGGAACCTTGGTTGGAGGGCCCCGATCTTCCTCCCGTGCTGTTCTTTAGTACGCTCGACTATCTGCTGCCCGAGTTGGTGGCGGAAGACGTTGACGGCGATGGCACCGCCGAACTCTTCGTATTCGCTCACCACGAAAGACACCCCGACCCCTATGAGGATGGTGAACCTGGACCCTGGGGCGTGGACGAACTCTGGGGGCCGCGGACCAGGCGAGGGCAACTCTTTCGATTCAGTGACGGGCGGGTCTCGCTGTCGGACGCGTCGCGAGGGTTCGTGTTGACGGATGTCCGTGACGTGGACGGCGATGGGCGCAGGGACGTACTCACGTATGGGCCGTTCTGGAGCCTCGTCAAACTTCGAAATCCTCGCGGGCCGCTTGATGGTAGTTTTCCGGCAAAAGGCCCCGAATTCGTTGGCCTACATCGGGGCACTGGGTACGACTTCGGAGACAAGCAGGTCGGTTTAAAATATGTCGCGGAGCAGTGCGCTCGAATCAGTTCCACCTGTAGCGGTGGAACGGTTGATTCCGTGTTTCTAGCGATCGCTTGTGCCCGCGTTCGACACGCAGACACGGCCGCACTTTCGAAGCAATGCCTTTGGGAGAACGGCATAGATAGCGAGTTCGCACCACGAGGACTTTGGCGAAAGTGGAGCACGGTGGCGCTCCCGACAGACGGGGCGCGTAAGGCGTCAAAGCGGTGACCCAGGGAATCCGGCGCTATTGACGCATCCGTGGGTACCTTTCCCTGGGTAACGGCGGGCACAGGCCACCGAGTTTGAGCATGGCGAGGGCCACGAGTGGCTCGGCGGAGTGGAAGCCGAAGGCCATGCGGTGCAGGAGCCTGACGCGCGTGTTCGTCGACTCGGCGAGGCCGTTCGAGGCGCCGGTGTCGAAGGCGGCTTCGATGCGTTCGCGGTGTTCGCAGACGCTTTTCGCCAGCTTCACGAAGGGCTCGAGGCGCGACCGCGGCGCCCAGGCGAGCCACATCGCGAGCTGCGAACGGGCCGCCGATGGCTCGAGATGGAAGCACTCGCGTAGCGCCTCTTTGAGCAGATACGCGCGGTAGAGCGGCTGATTCTCCCGCTCGATGGCCGCGAGCGTTTGCTTCTGCGGGCTGGACAAACGCTCGGGGTTCTTGCGCAGGACCCCGTAGTGTCCCACCCAGGATCCCAGCAAATCAAGCCGCTTCCCGCTGATAGTAGCTGAGGAGCCCTCCGAGTCGTTTCCGCCGGACCACCGGGGTCTCCCCCGCCTCCCCCGCCCCGCGCGCAGGCATCGGGATGACGTTGCGGATGCCCTGATGGTTCCGCTCGGTGTTGTAGTGCTCGACGTATTCGCGGACGACCTCGCGCAGGTGGCGCTCACCGAGCGGCACGATGTGCCTCAAGCACTCGCTCTTGATCGACCGGACGAAGCGCTCCGCGAACGCGTTGAGGTTCGGACTCCGCGGCGGAACGCGCACCACGTTCACGCCCGTCCCCTTCAACGTCTCGCGAAAACGCGCGGTGTAGAGCGGGTCGCGGTCCGTGATGAGGACCCGCGCACGCAGCAAAAAGCCGTCGTACGCGTCCGTCAG
>CAIQDA010000507.1 GCA_903870415.1 uncultured delta proteobacterium | reverse complement strand
GCCCTCCACGTTGGTGAACGTGTGATGAACGATGTTGTGCTTCGTGCTCCAGACGTAGGCGCTCGCGCCCATGAGGTCGTTCGTCCAGCCGAGGGCGCGGTTGACGCCGCGACGCTTCGAGAATGCCTGGTGGTTGGCGTCGTGCATGATGTTCATGCCGATGGAGGCGATGGCCATGCCGAGGACGATGGTCAGGGGAATTGCACTGCGCCAGCTCGTCGACCAGAACGTGAGCAGGGCCCACGAAGACGCCCACGTGCCGAAGATGAGCGCGGCCTTCGCGTACATCGCGGGCACGTCTCGTCGCGGCAGCCCTGTGCGCTCGAAGTACGCATCGACACGCGCGTTCCAGGCTCCATGCAGTCCGCCGGCGGTTTGCCGCGGAAAGAGGGGAAGCGCCGCCACCGGGGCCGGGCGCGTCGAAGGCGAAGGACTTGGCATGGCCTCCACGCTTGCAGACTCCGGGCCTAGGCGCGGTCACGGACTTATCAGAAGACGGTCACATTGCGCGAAAGGGGCGCCGCGCGGGTCGCGAGGGCCACGTGAAAGGGCGGGGATGGGGCTTCCTCGCCGCCGCCTCAAGGTCGATGCTGTATGACCAAGACACGGACGAGCCGCTTACGATACGCGTGCGGCATCTCCCGCAATGCGCATGAGCACAGCCGTCTGCGCATGTGGGTGCACCATGCAGACAACCCTCGTCCGTGTGCACGGGCGCAAAAAAAGAGCGGAGCGTTCATAGCCCCGCTCTCGACGCATCGTTCGACGCGAAACGGTGTTCAGCCTTTGACGAGGCGAAGCCTTGCTTTGTCGCCGACCGTGGCGCGGTCGTAGGCGTAACCGTGGCCGAAATCGAACGTCCACGTGATGCCGTCGTCGACCTCGACCGGCGAGCTCGACCAGTACGGATCCGCGATGGTGTCAGGGAAAACGGTCGTATCGATCGTGGGGCGGTTCTTCTTATCGACGAGGCCCTTCAGCTCCTCTTTCGTTGGAAGGCGCCAACCACCACCAGCCTTGGTCACGTACTCCTTCGCCTCGGCGAGGGTGAACTTGCCTGGCTCCGTGGTGCGCTTCCACACGAGGCTCGAGTAGCTGTCGCGAACGGTACCTGCGGTTTCGTCAACGACGAATCGGCTCATGGGTCATCAATCTCCTTCGGCGATGCTGCCATCGGATCGCTGCCCGAACAAGAGGCGGCTCGCATGGATCTGCAAATTGAAACGCGCCGCACGGGAAACCATGCGGCGCGCGGGCGTCGAAACGCGGCTGAGCGTTACTTCTTGAGGAACGAAGCCGGGTTCGCGGCGAACTTCTTGTCGCAGCCTGGGCAGCAGAAGTAGTAGGTTTTTCCCTCGACGGTGGCCGTTGGCGAGCTAGCCGTGACCGTGAACTCTTCGCCGGAAACCGGGCACGTGGTCTTGTCGCCAATGGTGGCCTCGCCTGGGGCCTTGACACCTGCGGACGCGGCGGCCGGCTTGTCGCAAGCGCAGCGGGCACTGTGCTGGTGGGCGCAACCTTCGAGAGAAAGCGCGCCGAAAAGGGCGAGGGCAGCGAAAGAGAGGTTCGTCAACGAGGTGGCCATAGGAGCGCGTTGTTGCATGCCTCGAGGTATAAAAAAAAGGAGAAACGCTCGAAAAGCGCTTCTCCCTCTTTGACGCAGAGCCTGCGTACTCGCGTTACTTCTTGGCGTCGGCAGGCTTTGCGTCGGCGACCTTCGCGAGTTCGAGGTCGAAGTCGAGATTCACTTCGTCCGCGACAAGCACGCCGCCGGCCTCGGTCACCTTGCCGAAGGTCATGCCGAAGTCCTTGCGGTTGAACTTGCCCGTGGCCGAAGCGCCGCGAACGACCTGGCCCCAGGGGTTCGTCCATTCCTTCGAAGGGCCTTCGACGGTGAGCGTGACGGGCTTCGTGACGCCGTGGAGCGTGAGGTCGCCGGTGACGAGGAGCTTCTGGCCAGCCTTCTTCACGGAGGTCGAGGCAAAGGTCATCTTCGGGTGGTTTTGCACGTCGAAGAAGTCGGCGCTCTTCAGGTGCTCGTCGCGCTTCTCGTTGTTCGTGTCGACGCTGGCGACGTCGATGTCGACCTTCACGACGCTCTTGGTGACGTCTGCGTCGTCGATCGACACGGTGCCGCTGAACGCCTTGAACTGGCCCTTCACGTTCGTGACCATCATGTGCTTCACGCCGAAGCCAACGCGGCTGTGCGCGCCGTCGAGGGTGTAGTTGGCGGCGAACGCGGGAAGCGACGCGAGGGCGACGACAGCGAAGGCGCGGGCGGAGCGGGAAAGCTTCGAAATCATGAGAAAAACTCCAGATGAATGAATGAATGAGGGAGGGCGGTGAGCCCTGGAAGGAACCCTACGCGCCATCGGTCGGTGCGAAGGGCTCGAAGTTGGAACAACATTGTTCCGTTTTGCGGAACGGTGTCGCGCGGCGGCTTAGGCCTCGTCCGTTGCCGTTTTCGCCGTCGCTTCGGGGGCTGCCGGGAAGGCCACGGCCTTGCCCATCGCGTGAAAGCCCTTGTCGACGTACATCGTGACGCCCGTGATGCCGCTTGCGAGAGGGCTCGCGAGAAAGGCGGCCGCGTTGCCCACTTCTTTTGCGTCGAGAGCTTCGGGAATCGGCGTGTTTGCCTCGGCGTAGCGCACCATTTCGTCGATGAAGCCAATGGCCGACGCCGCGCGTGAGGCCCACGGACCCGCGCTGATGGTGTTCACGCGAAGGCCGTGCGCGCGCCCCGCCTCGAATGCGAGGGTGCGCGTGTCGGCCTCGAGTGCGGCCTTTGCCGACGACATGCCTCCGCCGTAACCGGGAATCACGCGTTCGCTCGCGATGTACGTGAGCGACAGCACGCTGCCTCCGCGACGCAAGAGCGGCCGAAAGGCGCGCAGCATCGAAATGAGCGAATAGGCGCTCGTTCCCACGGCTCCGAGGTACCCGGCGCGCGAGGTTTCGAGCAGCGGCTTCTTCACCTCCGAGCCGTTCGCGAGCGAGTGCACGAGCACGTCGAAGCTTTCCGGACCGTGCTTGTCGAGCAGCGCCTTGGCGACGCCCTCGATGGAAAAGTCACCCTTGTCGGCGTAGCGGCGATCGGTGCGCACGCTTTCGGGCGCGTCCGTGAGCACGTCGTACGCGGCGTCGAGAGCGAAGACGCCGTCGAACTCAAGCATCGAGCCGTTCGACAAGTGGCGCGAAGCATCGAGTTTTCCCCGGCGAAGCATCGTCGTGAAGATGTTGTGGGCCGGCGGCCACGTGCCAACCGAGATGCCCGCACCCGCCTCCGCGAGCGACTTCGCAATCGCCCAACCGAACCCGCCGTCATCGGCCACGCCTGCGACGAAGGCGCGCTTCCCTTGCATATCGATCGAGAGCATGGGCGTTCCTATGCAGGAAGGGCGCCCCGTATGGCAAGCGTTGCGACGAAGGTGCTGGCGGCTTTTTGCTGCGAAAAACCTTACGCATGCGACGGGGTTGCCGGCCTTGGGCCTGCCGGTCAATCGTGCGGCAGCGTTCCGGGCGCCCTGTGGTGTTATCGAGGAACTCGCCATGACTCGCCCGCTTCCCGTCGACGTGCTCGACGCCCCACCGCCCCGGCGCTTTCGCTTGCTCGACGTGCAGCGTATGGCGACCAAAGCTGCAATCGCCTGCGCCTTCGCAGTGTTTCTGGCGGGGGTCGTGCACAACGACGATGCGCTTTCGGCGGGCTTCGTCGCCCTCGTTTGCGTGGCACCGAGCGCGTACGGCGGACTCAAACGCGGCTTCGAGCAACTCGCGGCGAGCTTCGTCGGAGCCCTTGTGTCGATGCTCGTCGTGGCCGCCGTTCCGTCCGTTCGTTCAAGCCCGCTCATGCCACTGGCCATCGCGCCGGCCATGCTCGGAAGCCTCGTGCTCTGCCTCCAGTTTCTCTCGGAGTCGGCGTATTTTACCGCGGGTTTTTCCTCACTTTACGTCTTCATCATGCCGTTTGCGACGGGGTTCGACAGCTTCAAACAGCGCATGGGCGCGGTCGCGTGTGGCGTGCTTGCGGCATCATTCACCAATGCCGTCGCCGCGGCGATGATGGGCCCGGCGATCGTTCGTCGTCGTCGCTCGATCGCCCGTGAAGCCGCGGCCGAAGCGCTGCGAGCACGGTCGCAATACCTTGCTCAAAAACTCTCGGGCGATGCGGCCATTGGTGCGCACCACCATGCGCTTGCGGTCATCGCCGAAGCCTCGTTCGACTTTGGCGACTCGGCGCGCGAGGCATTTTTTCCAGGCGCTGCGCGGGCGAGGCGCGAGGCCCTTGAGGCCATCGCCGAGGTTCACCTTCTCGACGAGATGCTCCACGTCGTCGCCCCGCTCGCGTTCATCGAAGCGACGACGACCTCGCTTCCGCGTTGGGCGCAGGTGCTCGACACCCTCGCCGACGCGCTTCGTTACGGCGCCCGATTGGAGAAGGCTCAGTCGCTCGTGCACGAGGCGCTGGAAGCGGAAACGAACCTCGTGGCCGCGGCCCAGGGACGCCTCTTGAGCGCGTGTCTCGCGAGGTACGAATCGCGCGTCCATCCAGGAGAAGTCGCGGCGGATCTCCGCGCGTCTTCGTGATACGCCCACCGGCGCCATGGCCGAATTTATCTTCCAGATGCAGGACGTCACGCGCGTCCACGCCCCCGACAAAAAGGTCCTCTCGAACGTCACGCTCGCGTTCTACTTTGGCGCCAAGATTGGCGTCATTGGCGGTAACGGGTCGGGCAAGTCGAGCCTCCTTCGCGTCATGGCGGGCGTCGACAAAGAGTTCACGGGCGAGGCGCGCCTGCACCCGAACGCGAGCGTAGGGTACTTCGCGCAAGAGCCTGATTTGCAGGGTGCGGAGACCGTACGCGAGGCCGTCGAGCAAGCGGTGCACAAGACCCGTTCGCTGCTCGCTCGCTTCGACGAGATAAGCGCGAAGCTTGGCGAGCCCATGGACGACGACGCCATGCAGTCGCTCCTCGACGAGCAGGCGCGCATGCAAGACGAGATTGACGTGCAGGATGCATGGAACCTCGATCGCACCGTCGACCTCGCGATGGAGGCATTGCGCTTGCCCGCCGCCGAAGCGCGCATCGAGCATCTTTCAGGTGGCGAAAAGCGACGCGTGGCGCTGTGCCGCATTCTTCTCGAACGCCCCGATTTGCTGCTCCTTGACGAGCCCACAAACCACCTCGACGCCGAGAGCGTGCACTGGCTTGAGCAGTTTTTGCAAAGCTACAAGGGCACCGTCGTCGCGGTGACCCACGACCGCTACTTTCTCGACAACGCCGCCGATTGGATTCTCGAACTCGACCGAGGAATGGCTCACCCGTTCAAGGGCAACTACTCGTCGTGGCTCGAACAGAAGCACGCGCGTCTCGCCATCGAAGAGAAGACCGAGTCGGCGCGCCAGCGAAAACTCAAGCAAGAACTCGAGTGGGTCCGTGCGAGCCCCAAGGCCCGCCAAGCGAAGAGCAAGGCCCGTCTTCAGGCCTACGACGAGCTCGCAGCCGAAGCGGCCAATGGCCCCGGCGACGCGAACGAGATTCATATTCCCGCGGGACCTCGTCTCGGCGACCTCGTCCTCGAAGGTCGACAGCTCAAGAAGGCGTTCGGTCAGAAGCTTCTGTTCGAGGGCCTTGAGTTCCGTCTTCCGCGCGCGGGTATCGTTGGCGTCATTGGGCCAAACGGCTCGGGAAAAACCACGCTTTTCCGCATGATCACCGGCGGTGAAACCCCGGACAGCGGCGAGCTCGTTCTCGGCCCCACGGTCAAGCTCAGCTACGTGGACCAGTCGCGCGACGGCCTCACGGGCGCGAACAACGTGTGGCAGGAAATCAGCGGCGGCGAAGAGTCTCTTCTGTTCGGCAAGAAGGAGATCAATTCGCGTGCATACTGCACGTGGTTCAACTTCCGTGGCGGCGACCAGCAGAAGCTCGTGAAGAATCTTTCGGGCGGAGAGCGCAATCGACTCCAGCTCGCGAAGCTCCTTCGTGAGGGCGGAAACCTGCTCCTGCTCGACGAGCCCACGAACGACTTGGACGTGGAAACCCTGCGTGCGCTCGAAGCTGCGCTGCTTTCGTTCCCCGGCTGCGCGGTCGTCGTCAGTCACGATCGCTGGTTCCTCGATCGCATCGCGACGCACATCCTCGCGTTCGAGGGCGACAGCCGCGTGGTCTTCTTCGAAGGCAACTACGAGGCCTACGAGGCCGACAAAAAGAAGCGTCTCGGGAGCGCCGCCGACCGTCCGACGCGCGTGCGATTCCGCGACCTGCCCAATGTCTGATTGAACCCGGTGCCCCGCTTTCCGTGTGTCCGTGCAGTATGCATGGAAGGCCGGGCGTCGCGTTTCCGTGCGGAGTACCATGCGTCTATCGAAACGCAGTGAATTACCTGGAGAAACGCATCCTCTTGCGCTCCTTCGTGAGAAGCTCGCGGGCGAGGGCAGGGAGGTTCTCGACTGGTCCCACGGAAACCCAACGACCGCGAAGCTCGGTTGGCCGACACCGGCGGTGGTCGATGCCTTCGCCAAAGATGCATGGCTTGCCTACGAGCCGGCGCCGCTCGGACTTCCGCATGCGCGTGAAGCGCTCGCGACACACCTTGCGCGCGAAGGGCTCTCCATCACCGCGGACGACGTGGTGGTCGTGGCCTCGACGAGCGAAGCGTATGCGAATCTCTTCAAAATTCTCTGCGATGCGGGCGACAACGTTCTCGTTCCCGCTCCAAGCTACCCGCTCTTCGACGAGCTCGCGCGGTGGGAGGGCATCGAGCTGCGGCCTTACCGCCTTGCGTACGCGGGCGAGTGGCACGTGGACCTCGCCTCGGTACGTGCAGCCTGCAACGAACGCACGCGGGCCATTCTTGTCGTGTCACCGAACAACCCCACGGGGTCTTGTTTAACCGAGGACGAATTGCGCCTGCTCGCGGGGTTCGGCGTTCCGATCATCGCCGACGAGGTGTTTTGTAAGGCGCCCGCCAAGGGAAACGCGAGAACGCTGTCGGCGCGAACGGTGCTCCACGACCATGCGCATGTGGTGCTCGACGGGCTCTCCAAGCGGCTCGCACTTCCGCAAGTCAAGTGCGGCTGGATGCTCCTTGGCGGCCCTCAAGCGTTTCGACGTGAGCTGAGCACGCGCCTTGAGTACGCGCTCGACGCGCAACTTGCGCTTTCAGTTCCTGTGCAACATGCACTCATCGATTTGCTCGCTCTTGAAGCCAACGCGGCCGAGGCGCTCGCGTTCCGAATCACCGAGTCCGAACGTGCACTTCGTTCAGCGTTTTCAGGGACAATCGTGTCGGTGCTCGAGCGGCAAGCGGGCTGGTGTGCGGTGTTGCGTGTTCCGTGCGATGACGACGAACACCTCGCGATGCGGCTTCTCGACGCGCACGGGGTTTACGCGATGCCCGGCGCGTTCTTCGCGTTTGCCGGTGCGGGGTTCCTCGTGGTGAGCCTGCTGACGGACCCGGCCGAGGTGAAGCGAGCCGCCGTTGCGCTCCTCGACGTTCTTGCCGAAGGCTGAGGCGAACGAGTCGTTCACGTCCGCGACCTGCGCGCGAGGTCAGCGTGTTTTCGCGCAGCGAAATCCAAGGGTTGCGCCACGCGTGGCAGGCGGGAACGGGACGCGCACCGTCGTCGACACGACGTCGGGGCTGTTGCTCGCGAAGGAGCCTCCACGGGCCACGCGTCGTGGGTCGAAGCAATCCGGGTGCGCGTAGGAGCAAAAGGCGCTGTCGGTCCACTCCCAAACATTGCCCGCGAGGTCGTCGATGCCGCTGGGGGTTCGACCCGCTGGATGCGAGCCCACTTCGCATGTGCCTTCGGCGCCTTCGCGTTGTGCAAAGCACGCGTCGGCGGGCGTGGGTGCTCGCGCGCCCCAAGGGAAGAGCGCGTTGTGCCCCTGACGAGCTGCAAATTCCCACTCTTCTTCCGTCGGAAGCTCTTTGCCTTGCGCGGCGCAGTAGGCGCTCGCTTGCGCGAAGTCGACGCAGTTGATCGGGTGGTTGAGGCGGTCCGAGCGGCCGCTGTTGCATTCGTCGCCTTGGCCCGCAGTCGAGCATTCACCGCTCGCGACGCAAGCCTCGTAGGCGCTGACCGTCACCTCGTGGACGTCGAGCCTGTAGGACGCGACCGTCACGCCGTGCGCCGGGGCTTCGTCCGCGGGGCCGCCGCTTCGGCCTTGCTTCATTGCGCCGCCAGCGACGGTTGCGGCGGGCACCATGTCGACGAAATGAGCGGGTTTTAGCAGGATGTCGGGGATCGTCGTCGCCACGGGAGCTTTGGGTTCCGGGCTGAGTTTGGAGAGCCCGAAGAGGCAGAGTCCAGCGACGGCGGCGAGGCCGGCCACGAGGACCGACTTCGGAAGCGTTGCCTTGTCCCCGGGCGCCGTCGTCGAGCGTTCCGTGTAAACTGCATTGAGTTGATCCGCGAGGACCGTGCGTCCGGCCGACAGCTCGGTGAGCGCGGCCGGGCTGGCGGAGGTCATGAAGTTCGCGACCGTTTTCGCGGCGACCACGAGCGCGTCAAAGGCGGCGCCGGCGTCGGGAAATCGCTGGTCACGGTCGCGCTCCACGCAGCGCTCAAACCAGACGCGAACCGCCGTAGGAACGCCTGGAACCCCGAGCTCCGTGGTGCGGACGTTCACGTTCGGAAGCGGCTTGAAGGCGATCTCGGTGACGAGCTCCGCGAGGTCGATGTCTTCCGCATCCGCGGCGCGCCAGTAGTACTTGCCCGTGAGGCAGTAGAACGCGATGAGGCCGAGAGCCCACACGTCCGCGCGCGCGTCGATGTCGCCGCCCATGCGCAATTGCTCGGGTGCCATCCACAGCGGCGTGCCGAGGGCGCTTGTGCTTTTTGCTTGGGTTTCACCAGCTTTTCGAATCTTCGCGATGCCGAAGTCGAGGATCTTCACCGAGTACGGTTCGCCGACGCGCTGCGACGGGCTCACGAAGACGTTCTCGGGTTTCAGATCGCGGTGAACGATGTCGGCGCGGTGCGCGGCCGCGAGCGCGTGGCACACCTGCGAAAACAGCTCGACGAGTTCGACGAGCGAGAGGCGCCCCTTGCGTTCCACGTAGCTCTCGACGTGTTCGCCGCGAAGGTGCTCCATCGCAATCCAAGGAACGTTCGTTGCTTCGTCGATGCCGGCCGCGAGAACCTGCACCACGTGCTCGCTTTGAATGTGCGTGCCGATGGTGGCTTCTTGAGCGAATCGCCTGCGAAAGTCATCGTCGGTCGACAGATGCAGGTGCATCGTTTTGACCGCGCGTAGCGCGCCGGTGCTTCGCTGCTTCGCGAGGTAAACCGCGCCCATGCCGCCGGACGCGATGAGCTCGACAATTTCGAAATCCCCGCCAAGGACGGTTCCTGCCTGAACGACGCCTTCGGCCATGGGGCGACCTTACATCGAACCCGTCACGAGGGCGCAGTCTTAGGCCGAACGAAGTTTTACTTCTCGCCGCCAAAGTCGAGGGCGCCGCGGAATCCGAACGGGATCTCGTTCGTCAAGAAGCGCTGGCATGCCTGCTGGTAAACCCAGCTTGGCCCGTCGTTCGGGCTGCGCTCGAGCACGTCGTCGAACGCGGCGATTGCCTCGGAAAACGATCCGCGATCGAAGGCCTCAATGGCGGTCAGAAAGCTCTCCATCGTCTCGAGTTTTTCACGGCGACCGTTCTCGGATTCCGCGTCGAGCAGTTCCCAAACGGCGACCGGTTCCCCGCGACCTCGCGCCACGACGCGTCCAAGGGGGCGCAGCGCGAAGGTTGCGTCCGACAGGTCGGTGAGGACCGATTCACCGATGAGGACACGCACGCCAAGCCGTCGCGTGAGCGCTTCGAGTCGCGCCGCCACGTTCACCGCATCGCTGATGACGGTGGCCTCGAAGCGACGTGGTTCGCCGATCGTTCCAAGCATCGTGGGGCCGCGAAAAATGCCGACGCCGATGGCCAGTCCCTCGGACTCGTCGTTCACAAGCTGGTGCTCGGCGTTGTAGGCGGATACCTCGTTTTGAATCGCCACCGCCGCACGCACCGCACCGATCGCATTCGTTGGAAAAAGAGCCATCAGCGCGTCGCCGATGTACTTGTCTATGAAGCCGCCGTTTGCGTGAATATGCGGGGCGATGCGCGAGAGGCAGTCGTTGAGGAACTGAAACGTTCCCGCGGGGCCGAGCGACTCGCTCATCGACGTGAAGCCGCGGATGTCCGCGAAGAGAATCGTGAGGTCCTTCGCCACGTGGTCGCCGAGGCGCACGTCGGCCACACGGTCGCGTCCGAGAAGGCGCAAAAACTCGCGGGGAACAAACCGCGTGAGGGCCGTGGTCTCGCTCGCGATGCGCAAGTGGGTGGCGATGCGCTGCAGGAGCTCCGCCTTCACGGTGGGCTTCACCATGAAGTCGCTGGCGCCGGATTCGAACGCGCGCGTCACGTCGTCTTGCGACGAATTGCTCGACATAAGCACGAAGGGAAGTTCGGCAGCGGTGTGGGTTTCGCGGACGATTTTGCAGAGCTGCAGGCCCGTGAGGCGCGGCATCAGCACGTCGCTCACGACGAGGTCGAAGGCCGCTTGCGATTGAATGTGAGCGAGAGCGTCGACACCATCGACGGCCATCGTGACGTCCACGTCGAGTTCCGCGAGCTGCGCCGCGATGACGTTTCGCACGACCGGGTCGTCGTCGGCGACGAGGACGCGCGGGCGCTGGATCAGCGGATTGGCAGGGGGAATAAAGGGCTGCGGCGTTTGGATGCTTCGTGGCTTGAGCGACGCGGGGACGATCGTGTCAAACCCGCCTCCCGAATCGAACGCGCCGCGCGTCACCGAAGCGGGCGGAATGAGGCTGATGCGCGGGCGCGTCGAATGCGGACCTTCGTTTTCGTGGCCGAAGTCGAGCTTCGGGAGCGACGCGGGGACCAGCGCCCCGGCGAGAGGCGACCGCTTCAGGCCCGGAACGATGGCAACGCGGGTCGGCGAGGGCACCGTGAACTGCACCGCTGCGGCGATATGACCGGCGGGCGGCGGCATCGTGTGCGTGATGTCTGCGCGACCTTCAGCAGGGAGCGAGAGGGTGTCGACCTTCGAACGCGGCAGCCGGATGGTCCAGCGAAAGCCCGCACCATCGCTGCGAGGCGCGCACGTCACCGGGTACCCGTGAAGCTGAACGATGCGACCGGCGATCCACAGGCGCAGCGTGTCGATGTGGCTCGTGGTTCCGCGGCGATCGTGGAGGGCGGGGGCGCTCAAGAGCGAGGCGTCGGGCTCGCAACTCGTGCGTCGATCCTCGAGCGTGAGCTGCACGAGCTCTTTCAGGCGAACGATGCGCACGTGCGTCGCGCCGTCAGGCGAGAGCATCGCCGCGCGACTGAACAGCGTCGTGAGCACTTGCGTCAGGCGATCGGAATCCGCGAAGACGTAAGGAAGATCGCTCTCCGCATCGATGTGAAACGTCGGAGCGACGATCTCTTGCCGTCGCCGGATGGTATCGAGCGCCTCGTCAACCACCGCGCGCAGGTCGACGGCCATCGGCTCGAGCACGACGGTTCCGTTGCGAAGCCCCGTCGCGTCGGCGATGGCGGACACGCCGAACGACGCTTCTTTTCCGAGACGCACGGCCTGCTCAACGGGGCCGCGAGCCTGAAAGTTGAGCATGCTTGAGCGAAGCAGCGTGTCGAGCGTCGCGAGCAAAAGACCCACGGGCTCGCGCACCGCGGCGGTCGTGTGGGTCAGAACGTCGTTTCGCGAACGCTCAAGAGCCTGGATTTCCGCGTGCGCGCTGTCGAGAGATCGCGCGAGGTCTCCGGCGGCGATAGAGCTTGCTTCCGCTTCGTCACCGGCGTCGTGAGTCCGCACCACGTGCAACGCGACGAGCGCCAACGCGAACACCGCGAGGGGCCAAGCAACCGGGAGATGCGGCGCGCGTGTCATGGCAATGGCCACCGCGGACTCGATGCCGGAGAAAACGGCGAACGCCCAGGCCAGAAGTGCCGCGACCGCGAAAGGCTCGCGCGTCAGGCGCACGCGACGAACCCAAACGACGAGAAGGCCGCCCGCGAGAACCACGCCCAAAGCTGCCCCACATACGAGGAGCGGTTTCGGTACGTCCGCACGCCACGCCAGGGCCGCGATGGCGAGCGAGGGCCCGCACCACCAAGGAGCCGAGCGCACCGACGGCGTTTCCTTCGACAGCGCACGAAGCGTCGCAACGAGTGCAAAAGCCGCCGCGGCGGGTAGAAGATGTCCCGACGCCGAGGCGACGAGGAGGGCCAGCGCGGCGAGAAGTTCGGGGCCGACCGCAAAGCGTGCGCTTCGGTGAGCGGACGAAGTGTGAGGGGCGAGCGCAACGATGGCGGCGACCGCAAGCAGGGCGGTGACGAAGCCTTGCAGTGGCGAAAGCTGTAGGCTTCCAGCGTCCGCGGCGTGCGCAACGGATGGGAGGGCAGTGCACGCAACAAGTGCGAGCGGCCCGCGGCCTACGTGTTCCCCCCGCCCTCTTTCCATAGCGCCGCTACCGTAACACTAGGCGCTCCTGTGACCAACCTGAAGTCAGGCGTGCAGAAGTTTTCTTTCGAGGGTGCAGAATTGCAGGAGCCGCACGGAGCGTCGCCGATCAGTCCCGTCCGTCCTCCGATGATTCCGAGTCCTCTGCGGGGCCAACCGGAACTTCCTCTGCGGGCGGATCGTCGGACGCTGATGCCGCACCGACCGACGATGGAGCGGGCTGTCGCGCTGCAAGCCATGCCGTGGCGTCGTGGCCGATGGAGGGTCCAAACGTGCGTCGCACGCCGCGTTCGAGCGCCTTCGCGTCGCTGTCTTTTGCCACGTTCGCGAGAATTCCGCGTTCGCGGTGCGGTCTGCCCGGGGCGCTAGCGTCCACCCAAAAGTAGCTCGCCTCACGAACGTCGACGTGAACGAAGTGACTCGTGGGGTAGATGCCCACGCCAATGTAGCCGAGAGACCGCGCGTGGCTCGCGGTCGCATCGTCGGTGGTTCCCGGCACCACGATGTCCGCGGCGCGCCCCTTGCCGTGGTTCGAATTGCCTTCCCACGGCGATCGGTAACCGGAGAGGAGGCGTACCTCTCCCGCGTGAAAGTGCTCCTGAATGTTGTAAAGTACATCCAGTAGCCGCGGGCTTATCGCGTGAGCGTTGTCGCTACCTTGCTCGCGAAAAAGCAGGGCAGCACGCTCACGACTTGACGCATCGAAGGTGCCCGAGGGCGACAGCGGACAGAGCTCGGCGCGCTCTTTCGTGTTGAGGTTCACGAGCACGAGGCACGCGAAGCCGTTCGGCCCTTTGGGGGCTTCATGGTCGCTCGTTTCGTGCCAGTGCCGCACGTTCTCGCGGTATTCGGCGGTGACCACAACGCGGTTCGGTGGAGGCGGTGCCGCGCGTTTCGGAGAGAAGATTCCAGGCCGCGTGGCCGGTGGTGCCGTGTTCTTTTGCTGCCGATCGCCACGGTAGAAGAGCGACAGCGTCTCCTTCGGGCGGTTGAGCGGCGAAGCGGAAGGCGCAGGAGCGCCGGCCTTTGGTCGCGGCGAGGCGGCGGCCTTGGGCGTCGAAAGCGCCGGGCCCGCGTGCGCCCGTTCGTGGACGAGCGCAACGGCAAGCGCAGCGCCGCATGTCAGCCATCGGAGACGGACGCGCGCGCGGCGACAACGGGCGATCACCCACTCCGCGGATCGGCGGACCTCGGACCCCGACAATGACTTACTTGCGGAAGCGCGACGGAAACACGTTCGCCGTGACGCGCTGCTTGAGCGTCGCGTCTTCCGGGTGCAAGCGCACCGCGCGCTCGAGGAGGTCGTTCTCGACTTCCAAGTGCTTCGGGTCCGGGAGGCAGCACTCGACGGGGCAAACGGCTTGGCACGCCTCGTGGTCGTAGAAGCCGACGCACTCGGTACAAAGCTCCGGATCGATGACGTAGATTTCCTCGCCCTCGCTGATCGCCTCGTTCGGGCATTCGGGCTCGCAAGCGCCGCAGTTGATGCAGTCGGTCGTGATGTGCGTGGCCATGCCCTGGGGCGTAGCACGCCTCTTTCTGAAGGCGAAGCGCCCGTCGAATCGCGCAATTCGATCAGCGCGTTCATGCATCGCGGACGAAGGTTCGCTAAGGGGCGAGCGGTGAACGCGCTCCGTCGATTCGATGCCTTCTCGTTGCTCGCGCGCGTTTTCGTGCCGCTTGTGTTTGCGTTCGGCCTCGCGGGTTGCACGCCCGCGATTGGCGACGCGTGTTCGTACGCGACCGAATGCGCCGCGAACGGCACGCGCACCTGCGACACCACGCAACCCGGCGGCTACTGCACCCTCGGCAACTGCGACCGCGGCACGTGCCCGGCCGGGTCGGTTTGCGTGCTTTTCGAGGCGCAAGAACCAGGTTGTCCGACGAACGACCGCGCCACGCCACGCCTCGCGCGCACCTACTGCATGGCCACCTGCGAGAGCACGGGCGATTGCCGCGGAAGCTACACGTGCGCTCATCCGGCCGCGCTTCCATGGGCCGGAACCGTCCTTGACGACCACCCCACGCAGGCCGTTTGCCTGGCCTCGCCCATGAGCTCCGTTGACGCAGGCCCGAGCTCCGACGCCGGAGTAGCGCCGGTATGTTCCGCCGCCGGTCCAGACGTGCCTCCGATCGATGCGCCTGTGCGTCGTGAGGATGCGTCCGCGCCCTGATTTCCGGATGATCGCGCTTCTCGTCCGGCGCCTCGCCGGGGCTCTCGGAACCCTGGCACTTCTCGCGTCCCTCGTCTTCGTTGCCACGCGTTGGCTTCCCGGCGACATCACGCCGATCGTGCTCGGCGACGAGGCTTCGCCAAGCGATCGCGCCCGGTTGCGTGCGCGCCTTCATCTCGATGAAACGAGATGGGTGCAGTTTGCATACTTCGCCAAAGACACCGCGTCGCTCACGTGGGGGCGGTCGCTTCGAAGGCCGCAAGAAGCTTGCCTCGATCGCGTTCTAAGTGCGGCAAAACCCACGGCTGCATTGGCATTTCTCGCGGTGGGCCTCGGTGCGCTTTTGGGTCTCTCGGCGTCGATCCTCGCCGTCGCGTCGCGGTCTTTGGCCCTTCGTCGCGCGGTCGATGTGGTGGCCGCGACGCCGCTTTTGGCCTTCGCACCGATCGTCACCTGGCTTCTCGCGTGGAAGGTGCGCGTCGTTCCGTTGCCCGGAGATCCGGACGCGGGCTTTGCGGGTCTTCTCTTTGCCGCGGGGCTCTTGGCGTTGCCGCTCGGAGCGCATCTGGCTCGCTTGGCCATCGCCTTGCTCGAACCTCTCCGCGATGGAAATACGCTGCGTCTTGTGCGCGCCAAAGGTGCCACGGAACTTCGCGTCTGGACCCGCCATGCGTTGCCCCAAGTGGCCTCCACGCTGGTGGTCGTGATCGGCGCTCAGCTCGGCGCTCTGCTCGGGGGCGCGGTCGTTCTCGAGCGTCTTTTCGAACGTCCTGGCCTTGGGCTTCTCGCCCTCGAAGCGTGGCAAGCGCGCGACGTACCGATGCTCGAAGCGGCGGTGTTCGGGTCCGGCGTGATCTTCGTCCTGACGCAGCTCGTGGCGGGCCTGGCCTCGCTCGCGTTCGATGCGCGGAGCCAAGAATCATGAAGTCCCTTGTTCTTCGGGCTTTTCCCCTCGCAGTCGTCGCGCTTCTGGCGGCGATTCTTGTGGCGCTCGCGCCGGTGGGCTTGAGGCTTTCGCCGTCGCACGCGTTCGAGCTTCCGTCGTGGCATGGTCCCCTTGGGTTTGGGGAAGCCGGAATCGATCTGTCGTATGCGGTGGGTCTTGCGGTGCTTCGTTCGATCCTCTTGGCCGCGATCGTGGGCGTGCTCGCGCTGTCGGTGGGGGTTGCGCTGGGGGCTCTCGCGGGCCTTCGCGGCGCGCCGTTCGATGATCTCCTCGAGCGTTCGTGCGACCTTGCCCAGTCGTTTCCCTCGTTTTTTCTCGCACTCGCGGTGCTTGCTACGGTTCGAACTCCGTCGCGCATGCACATTGGCGCGGTGCTCCTTCTCACCGCTTGGGCCCCGTTCGCGCGACTTGCTGTTGCCGAGGTTCGCGTGCTGCGTCGCGCTCCGTTCGTGGAGGCGGCGCGGGCTCTCGGTCGCGGGACCATGTCGATCGCATGGGTGCATCTTGCACCTAATCTTGCACCGGTCGCCTTCGTTCAGCTTGGCGCGACGATGGCTGCGGTGGTCCTCGGTGAGGCCGCCTTCGCGTTCGTTGGTCTCGGCCCCGGTGACGAAGCGTCCCTTGGAACGCTGGTCGAACAGGGCGTCGCCTGCCTTGCGCGCACCCCGCACGTGCTGCTCTCGGCGGCCTTCGCGATCGTCGCTCTCAACGCGGCCCTCTTGCGTCTTGGGCGTCGCGCATGACCTCGCACGCACCGCCCGTGGTAAGTTGAGGGCGTGTTTGGTCCCACGCCATTGCCGCGCACGCTCGACGCCTCGCTTCGCGATGCAGCCTCGGACGATGCCAAAGTTCGTGCGAGTGCCTTTGCCGACTTGGCGCGCCATCCTCTCGTCGAAGGCCTGACGCGCACCCGCACCGTGAGCGCCCTCGAGCGAGGAATTCTCCGGGAAGACGATGCGCGCGTGCGCATGGCGGCAATCATGGCCGTTGCGGACCTTGAGGCGACCGAGCTCGTGCCGGCGCTCCTATTCGCGTGCGAAGACGACGTGCCGTTCGTGGGAGAGCTTGCGGTGCGCACGTTGGGCGAACTCGGCGACGGGCGCGCGTTGCCCAAGGTGCGCAGGCTTCTCGACGATGATCGACCCGCGCTTCGCTACCAAGCGGTGGCTGCGTGGAGCCGCCTTCCGCACGCGAGCGTTGAGGAGCGTGTGAGCCCCATATTGGCAGCGTTTCGTCGCGCCAACGAGCATCGCGAGGTGAAGCTCATGGTGCTCCGTGTGATCGACGAGGTTGTCGAGCGAGGCGCTCTCGTCGATGCGCCCCACGATCTCGACAAGGTCTTGCGCGAGGCTCTCGAGGACGACAGCACCGCGCTGCTCGGGGCCATTGTGCTCGCGAAGCTTGGCGATGCGGAGGGGCGTCGCGTCGTGGGCGGGTTCGTCAATCGAAGGCCGCTTCCAGGCGCCGTTCCGACCGAAGACGATCGTGAAGCGATCTTGGTTGCCGGGCGTTTTCGCTGGGTTGAACTGCTTCCGGCGCTCTTGCGTCGTGCGCGCGGCATTGGACGTTTTCTTGCGGACACGTGCGCGACCGAGGCTCTCGTTTCTCTCGCGGCGCTCGGCGACACGAAGGCGCTCGCGGAGCTTGAGCGCATGATCCAGAAAGCGCGCGGGCCGAACCTCGACGCGCTCGCGTTGCTGTGTGCGCGTGCACGGGTGACGGCGGCCTCGAAGTGGCTCGATGATCGCGGCAGCGCAGGGCCCGTGGTGGCGGAGGCTCTCGACGAGCTGCGTTCGAACGGCTTGGAAAAAGCTTAGCGAACGAGCGGTTCGTCGGGCGTCGTCGTCGCACTTTCGGCGGCGGGCAACGAGGCTGACTCCGCGGGACTTGGTGCGACGGGCACGACGGGTGCGACGGCGCCTGCCGCCTTCGTGACGACGAGTTCGTAGAGCTCGAGGGCGAGAAGCAAGAGCAGCGTAAGTACTTGCAGTTTACCCGCACCCTCCGCCGCGCGATGCCATGCGTTCAACGTTTCACCTTCGGGGCCGAGTCCGCGGATGGCACCTGCGTGAAAGAGGTCGTCGATGCGTGGTGCGATGACGAACGACTCAACAAAAAGCGCGATGGTGGCGATGGCGCTCACCGAGCGTTTTGCCGTGCGAACGCGCGAATCACCTCCGGAGCCGAGGAGCACGTCGGTCATCCACACGACGGCGGCGCAGGCGAGGGCGATGGTGTCGAAGCGACGGAAAATCGTCGTCATGGCCTCGGCGGCGTAGGGCGAAGGCACCATGCGAAATTGGACCGGGGCCACGATGGCGCCGAGGACGATCCACCCAAAGAGCCAGAGACCGACCGCATAAACGCGGAGCACGAGCACGAGGCGACGAAACAGAAGCATCGGCCGGAGCATAACGCCCTCGCGCACTTGGGGGGAATGGCTCGACGCGTCATCGAATGGAGCGTTTCCGTTTGCCCCCGCCATGGTAGGAGGCGCGGCCACGCGTAAAGGGCGCTTCATCGCTCTGCAACTCAGGAGATTCTCATGGCTCAGCGAAGCTTCGATGCAATCGTGATCGGTGGCGGACCCGGTGGATACGTGTGCGGCATCCGCCTTGGGCAGCTGAAGCAAAAGGTGCTCGTGGTCGAGCGCGAAGAGGTTGGCGGCGTGTGCCTCAACTGGGGCTGCGTGCCGTCGAAGGCCCTCATCAGCGCGAGCCACTCGTACGAGAAGCTGAAGCAAGGCGCGACCATGGGCCTGCTCGCCGACAACGTGCGCGTTGACGTCGCGAAGATGCAGGAGTGGAAAAACGGCATCGTGAAGAAGATGACCACGGGCATCCGCGGTCTCTTCAAGGGCAACGGCGTCGAGCTCGCGATGGGCACGGCCAAGCTCGTGGGACCGAAGCAGGTGGAAATCACCTCGAAGGACGGCACGAAGGAGATCGTCGAGGCGACGAAGGCCATCGTCATCGCCACGGGCGCCGAGACCATCGAGATTCCCTCGTTCAAGTTCGACGGCGTGCAGGTCATCGGCGCGCGTGAGGCCGTGTCGCTCGCGGCGGTTCCGAAGCGCCTTGCGGTCATCGGCGGCGGCGTCATCGGCAGCGAACTCGGCGGCGTGTACCAGGCGCTCGGGGCCGAGCTCACGATCATCGAAGCCACCGGTCAGCTCCTTCCAGGCACCGAGCCCGAGCTTGCGACCATCGTCGAAAAGACGTTCGTGAAGCACGGCGCCAAGGTGCTCAAAAACTCCATGGCCAAGAGCATGGAGAAGCAGGCCGACGGCTCAATCGTCGTGAACGTCGAAGTCGCTGGAGCGATGGAAAAAGTCGTCTGCGACGTGCTTCTCGTGGCCGTGGGCATGCGCCCGAACACGAGCACGCTGGGCCTCGAGGCTGCGGGCGTGAAGACCGAGCGCGGCTTCATCACGACCGACATCCAAGGCCGCACGAACGTGCCGCACATCTACGCCATCGGTGACGTTTCCGGCGGACCGCTCCTCGCGCACAAGGCGAGCAAAGAGGGCGAAGTCGTCGCGGAGGTCATCGCAGGGCACAAGGCTGCGAAGGACTGGGTCGCCATTCCAGGCGCGATCTTCACGACGCCTGAAGTTGGGTCCATGGGCCTCACCGAGGCGCAGGCCAAGGAGAAGGGCATCGACGTCCTCATCGGCACCTTCCCGTTTGCGGCCCTCGCCCGTGCGCAGGCCGTTTGCGAGACGGACGGCCTGTTCAAGGTCATCGCCGACAAGAAGACGCACGAGGTCCTCGGCGTTCATATCTGTGGACCTTCCGCCACCGACCTCATCTCCGAGGGCGTCCTCGCCGTCGAGATGCACGCCTTCCTCGAAGACCTGGGGCTCAGCATCCACCCGCACCCGACGCTCGGTGAGGGCCTCATGGAGGCCTCCATGGCTGCCCTCGGTCACGCGATTCACAAGCTGAACCGCTAGTCGTCTCGCTCGCCCGCGGATCGTGAGCGGCGCGACGAAACTCGTGACGCGTATGCACCTGAACAGCGTGCATACGCGTTATGTACTTTGAAGTACGTGAGCTATGTTGTGTATGCGTTTGCGCCTCATCGGTGGGGGCGCAAGACGTGCGGCTCATGCGCAGGTTATGCACACGGCGGGGTGGTCTTGAACGGCAACGATGAACGGGGTGTTCACGCTCGGCGTGGGTTTTTGCAGATCATCCCCCATGCCGCGCCGGTGAGTCAGACCGACGAAGCCGTGGACCGTGCTTTGCTACGTCGCGCGAGCAGCATGTCCATCGCTTCTTCGCAGATTCAACTCACGGGTGTCGAGCGTGTCCTCGCCGATGACGCCATCATCGTTTCCAAGACGGACCCGCAAGGCCGCATCACGTATGCGAACGACACGTTCCTGATGATTGCAGACTACACGGAGTCCGAAATCCTCGGGGCTCCGCACGCGATCCTGCGTCATCCGGCGATGCCGCGTTCGGTCTTCGCGCTCCTCTGGCAGCGCATCGAACAGGGCAAAGAAGTCTACGCCGTCGTGTTGAATCGCTCGAAGCATGGCGACCACTATTGGGTTCACGCGCACGTGACGCCCTCGCTCGGCGCGGACGGTTCAATCCGCGGCCATCACTCCTTTCGGCGCAAGGCACGGCGCTCGAGCATCGATGAAGCGGAGAAACTTTATCGCGACGTGCTCGCCATCGAGGCGCGTGAATTCACGAAGGCCGATCAGGTGCGCGCGGGCCTCGCAGCCATGCGCGCGGCGTTCGGGGACCTCGATCGTTCGTACGACCGCTGGAGTTGGAAGGCCGCACCATGAATGAGCTTCTCGAACGCATCGACGCGACGATTCAGGCCGTTGTGCGCGGCGACTTCGAAGCGCGGGTCGTGCCCATCGGAGACGGAAACGGAGCCGAGGAACGCATTGCTCACGGGCTGAACCGCTTTCTCGACCTTGTGGATGCGACGCTCAAAGAGGCGCATGGGGCCACGACGGCCGCCGCCCACGGTGAGTACACTCGGCGCCCGATTCGCCGGGGAATCCCAGGTGACGCCGCTCGAATGCTCTTTGCCGTCGACGAAGCGGTTGGGGTTCTTGAGCGGCAGGCCACGGACCTTGAGCTTCAGCAACGGCGTCAGCACGAAGCGTCGAGCGCGTTCAACGACCAGGTCGGCCAACTTCTTTCGCAGGTGGGAAAAAGCGCGTCGCGACTCGTGGGCGCGATGAACGATTTGCAGGTCGACCTTGGGCGCTCCGCGAACACCATGGACGAGCTCGCAGACGAAGTTCGTCACGTGGACGAACACCTTGGCGGTGTGTCAACGGCCACGACGCAGCTTCATGCAACCGCGTCGGAAATCGGAGAGCGTGCGTCGGGCGCGGAAATCCTCGTGGTTCGATCGTGCGACGACGGGCGTACCGCGCTCGACCGCATGCACGACCTTGAGGGGAGCTTCGCCGAGGTGAAGCGCTCGATCACGTTCATCGACGGCATCGCTCGAGAAACGCGCATGCTTGCCTTGAACGCGACCATCGAAGCGGTGCACGCAGGTGCTGCGGGTCGAGGTTTTGGCGTCGTCGCAGGCGAGGTTAAAGAGCTGGCGCGCGAGGCCACGTCCGCGATGGGCGAGGTGTCCGGCTTTCTCGATCGGATGGGAAGCGCGACGAAGCTGTCGGCGGTGGGCCTTGGCGCGGTCGTGTCGGCGCTGAGCGAGATCGGCATCGTGACAGCGGGCGTGGCCACGGCGGTTCACGAGCAACATGCGGCGGTTGGCGACCTCGACAAGCGCACCGTGGCTGTACGCGAGGCGAGCGCACGCATGGCCAAGCGTGCGTCCGAGTTGCACGAGTCCATGATGCAGGCGCGGTCGGCGATGGAAGAACTCGCGCGCGTAGCGATGAGCCTTGCGTCCGAAGCGCAGGTTCTCGACACGGCGTCGCAACAGTTTGCTCGCGACCTGGCGACCCGCTCAAACGCGTGATCGCCAGAGCGACGAGCCTTTTTCATTACCCTGTTAGGGGCAGCTGTCCGACACGCCGCCCGGGGCAACGATGACCGGCTTTTGGGCCTTGTGAAAGCTCCCATGAAAGCAGCGCGCCTGGTGCTTGACCGCGGGCAACTGCGAGTAGAGTGCATGCGGATCGAAGACGCCGTCGCCCTCGTATTGAACGATGGCGCCCGTGTACTTCGTGCTGCTGGTTGACGAGGTGAGGTTGTCGACGAGCGGGTAGCTGCGCAGGCCGTCGAGACTTGCGAGCTTGAGCCCCGATTGCATCTCGGGCCACACCAGCGAACCGGCCTCCGGGGTGCCATACGCGATCGCCATGGCGTCGAAGACGGCCATGGGGAAGTAACTGTCGTTCTTGCCTGCGGGCGCGTAAATCGAGCGAACCGGGTGCCCAACGAGCGGCTTGCGGGCCAAGCGCGGCGTGAAGACGATGGGGTCCGCGCTCTCGATTGCGGTCTCGATCGCGTGCATGGCCGGGTGCATGTACGAGAGCTTTCCGTCGGCATCGAGGATGAACGAGATGAGCCCGCGCGTGTTTCCGAACACCGTGGTGCGCATGAACATGTAGCTCCAGTACCCGCCGGCACCGGTCGGGACGACGGCTCCGACCTTGGGCTCGGTGGCACCGAACATGTTCGTGTACATTCCACCCATCGACTGACCTTGGACCGAGATGGGCGCGTCTTTGAAGCGGTACTCGGTCGCTCCGGCGGGCAGCGAAATGCCGCTGCATTCTGCAAGCAGTGATGCCGGAACGCGGAGTTTTCCAAGGGCTTCGAGGAAGAGTCGTTGCTCAAGCACGCCCTGTCGGAACGTGTCGCGCACGGCGGCGAGGTTGTTCACGTTCGCGTACGCATACGCTGAAGCGCCGGGAAGTCGTTCGGGGTTCGTGTTCAGCGCCGTGCCCGCCATTGCGATGCCTTCGGGCGCGTAGACCCACGCGGGGCCTTGGCCTGTCGTGAAGCAGCCAAGCACCTTCTCCCAGTCGTCTTTGTCGTGCTCCGCGCAGGTGCTCTGGTCCATGGGCTTCCAGGGTCCGCGATCGATGAGCGCGCGGCTCACGCCACCGGAGCCGTGAAAGTAAAGCGTCAGCGGGAAACCGTCGGCGGGCATCGCTTGCTTCGGGAAGGAAATCACCACGGGAGCGCGCTCAAGTCGCTGCTCGACGGGGAGTCCATCGGCGCCGGTCACGAAGAGGCCATCGGTGTCGTACGGCGGCGTCCCGTGCTGGAACTGAGGGAACATCACGGACCCTTGCAGAATGCACACACGCTCGTTCTTGGTCGATTCGACCGTGTCGAGCGTGAGGCCTTCGACGGTGAGGTCGTACTTCGCGAGGAGCTTGTCCCCGAGGCTCGAGAGGTCGCTCACCACATCGCCCGTCGTGAACACGGTGGCCGCCGCGATGTCCGTCGTCGGAATGTGCAGCACGTCTTTGAGGGTCGATGCGAGGGGCGCGTAATTGGCCAGGGCCGCGGCTCCTCGGTCGCCGCCAGGGCTCGAGCCGTCGAGGAGCGCTTGGAGTGGCGGAGGCGTTGCCAGTGCCTTGCCCTCGGCGTCGTTGAGCGAGGTGCGTACGACGAACGCGTATTGCCGGTGGCCCTCGAGGATGAAGCCAGGCCGCGCCGAAACCGCGAGAACGTTGTCGGGCACGTAGCGGTCGGTCGGGAGCACCGTGGCCACCGTAGGGATGAGCTGCCCGCGCGTTGGCGACGACGGGTCCACGTCGATGAGCAAGACCGGCGAGTTCGCCTCCGCGGCGATGGAGACGTTTTCGTCGCGCTCGGCCATCGGGGCTGAGAACGTGAAATACGCGGCAGGAACCAAAGGAAAGCCCTTGTGCTCGTCGATGATCTTCTGAACGGGCTTCAGGAGCGCGTTGTTCTTCGGGTTCGGAAAGCTTGCGCCGATCGGCCCGCCGTTCGTGCCCAGGCGCAGGTCCGAGGGATACGGAAAGTTGTAGAATGCATCCGGGCTCGCGAAGTCGCTGGCGAGGTCGAACGCAACGACGGTTCCGTCGGCGGTGGTGACGGACGGTGTGCCGCCGCTACTGCTGCTGTCGGATGCGCATCCGGCGGCGAGAACCGCGGGCAAGGGGAGGGCAACGAGAACGACGAGGAGCGCGCGACGGAGAGCCATGGCGCGGCAGTTTAACGCGGGGAATTCGGCGTTGGCGAGCACCG
>CAIQDA010000506.1 GCA_903870415.1 uncultured delta proteobacterium | reverse complement strand
CCCGGCCCCGGTGGCGGCGCTTCCCCTCTTTCCGCGGCAAACCGCCGGCGGACTGCATGGAGCCTGGAACGCGCGTGTCGATGCGTACTTCGAGCGCACGGGGCTGCCGCGACGAGACGTGCCCGCGATGTACGCGAAGGCCGCGCTCATCTTCGGCACGTGGGCGTCGTCGTGGGCCCTTCTCACGTTCTGGTCGACGAGCTGGCGCAGTGCAATTCCCCTGACCATCGTCCTCGGCATGGCCATCGCCTCCATCGGCATGAACATCATGCACGACGCCAACCACCAGGCGTTCTCGAAGCGTCGCGGCGTCAACCGCGCCCTCGGCTGGACGAACGACCTCATGGGCGCGAGCGCCTACGTCTGGAGCACGAAGCACAACATCGTTCATCACACGTTCACCAACGTGGAGGGCGTCGACGACGACCTCAGCGTGGGCGACCTGGCGCGCATGAGCCCGGCGCAACGCTGGCGCCCGTGGCACCGCGCGCAGCACGTGTACATGTGGATTCTCTACTGTTTTCTCCTGGTGAAATGGGTCTTCTTCGATGACTACGTGAGCCTCGCGACGCGCCGCGTGGGCATCTACAAGTTGCCGAAGCCCGACGCGACCGAGACGTCGCTTCTGGTCATGGGCAAGGTCGCCTACGTGCTGTGGAACATCGCCATCCCGCTCACGATGCACTCGGTGCCGTGGGTCATGGGCACGTGGCTCGCATCGAGCGCCATCGCCAGCATCGTGCTCTCGGTGACCTTCCAGCTTGCCCACTGCGTCGAAGAGGTCGAGATGGTCCAGGTGCCCGATGCGCACGACGGTCGAAGCATCCTTCCCCTGGGTTTTCTCGAACATCAGATCGCCACGACCGCGGACTTTGGGCGCGGCAATCCGCTCGTGACGTTCCTCGTCGGCGGCCTCAACTACCAGACGGTGCATCACCTTTCACCAAAGGTGAGCCACATCCACTACCCGGCGCTCTCGCAGGAACTCGTTGCATTCTGCACGGAGCACGGTCTCGAGTATCGCGTGCAGAGTACACCTCACGCGCTTGCCTCGCACTACCGCCACTTGCTCAAGCTCGGGCGCTGCGCAGCGGAAACCGAGACGGACTTCAGCGCGATCGCTGGAACAGCGTAAGCCACTGACTGCCCAACGAAAAGCCACGGAGAGTTCGCGCTCCGTGGCTTTCGTTTTGTTTGAGTAGAAGCCTTGCGGCCCGAGGCGACCTACGGCGACTTCAGGTCCTTGGCCACGAGGTTCGCGAGCAGAACATTGACGAGGGAATTTCCAGACTCCCCGCCGCCGCTACCGCCCACGGTGATCTGCGGCACCAAGGGAATCTTCGCCTCCGCGAGGGCGCGTCCGACCTCGATGAGCGCGTAGTTGCCTTGGCCAACCGCGTTGGTCTTCATGCGGATGACCTCGGCTTCGGCGGTTCCGACGGCCAGCGTATTTTCAGCCTTCGCACGACCCACGACCGAGAGAACGTTCGCATCGGCTTCGGCGTTGACGATCTTCGCCTTCGCGTCACCTTCGGCGTTGAGCACGCGCGCGCTCTTGTCGCCTTCGGCCTTCTTCACGAGGGCGTTCGCGCTGAACTGAGCAATCTCGACCTCACGTTCGGCCGCGACGACCTTCGACTGCGTGTCGGCGATCGCCTGCGCTTGCGCGAGCTCTTTTCGCGCCACTTGCGCGAGCTGTTGCGTCTTGAAGGTGACCTGCTCCTGATCGGCAAGCTTGCGATCGGTGAGCGTCTTCATGAGCGCGTCGGGCGGCGAGATGTCGCCAATGAGCGTGTCGACCGCGACCACGTTGTACTCGTGGAGCGCGTCGCCAATGCAGTTCTTCGCATCGGACTGGCGCTGCGCACGGCCCTTGAGAAAGTCGATGACGTCGGAGCTTTGCGCCGCGTTGCGGAAGTAGTTGCCGATGGTCGGCTCAAGCACCTGCGTGACGAGGTTCGCAACACTCCCAAAACGCGCAATCACCTTCGGCGCGTCGGAGCGTGGGATATGAATGATTTGCGATACGTCCAAGTTGAACGTGAAGCCGTCAGAGCTACGCACCGTGATGGTCGACAGGTTTTTGTCGAGGTTGTGAGCTTCCGTCTTTCCCGTCGCCCAGTTGAGCACGACGTTCGCCGTCGGCACGCATTCGACTTTGTGCGTGTACGGGTTAATCGGGTACTTGCCCGGGTCGAGCGGTTCAACCCACACGCCTTTTTGGCCTCGCGACACGAGGTTGCCATGCTTGAACGCCGCGCCCGTCACGTCGTGGCCCTCATCGCCCACGTACGCGATGACGACGCCCGCGTTTGCGATCGGTACCTTCGTCATCTCGGCCACCTCGACGGTGGCGAACATCGGGTTGATGAAATAGCGCCCCGCCAAGATGACTTGCTCTTGGAGCCCCTTGCAGCCGCCGGCGTTCAGAAAGGTCTGCCCGCTTTGGTACATGTTGTGATCGGCCACTGCTTTTCCAGCGATTTCGCCCGGCGCAAGCGGCGCTCCCTCGCGCGTGGTGACGACGCCCACCATGTTGTCAGGCACGTCCACCACAGGCACTGCACGCACGGAGAAGAGTCGCGGGTTGATGCGGTACTGGCCGTTCGGAATGATCGAGATCTGCGGACCGCGCTCGCCGCCTCCTGCCATGAAGGCCTCGACGTCTTGAAACATGTTGCACTCTACATGCTTGGCAAGAACGCGACCGTTGCCGATGGGAATGCCGCCCTGCGCCTCGACAACGCCAATCTGGTCCTTGCTGATCGACGTGACGGGCTCCGATTTAACGCGAAACAGCAGCGTATTGATTCGGTATGCCCCTTCCGGCATCACGAGTCCTTGGGCTCCGCGCTGACCTCCGCCGTCGAGAAACGCGCGCGCGTCCTGAAACATGTCGCAAGCCACGTGTTTGCCAATGATGTTGCCGTCGGCAAGTGGAGCTCCGTCACGAGACTCGACGACACCAATGCACCCAATCGGAACCACCGTGAGCGCCTGGTTGATGACGATGTACTGCCACGGCCACAGCCCGTAGTGGACGCCCGACGCGAGCGTGTCGACTTGGTCGCCAGCCTCGCCATTGATGGCGACGATGCGTCCGGGAGGAAGGTCTTTGTGTTCGCCCCAGAGCACGAACTTTTTGGTGACGAGGCCGATGGTGTTGTCGGGGACGATGACCACGCCAAAGACGTGGAGCAGGCGTCGCCAAAACACCAAGGGGATCAGCACCAAAAGCAACGACAGCCAGGGTGATGCAGCGCTCAAGTCATTCATTGGCATTTTCCTGAAGATTCGTTCGGCAAAGCGCGAACACGCTCGGGCGCGAGCCATCTCCCCCCGCGTCCCCATTTGACCCCTATCGCGATGCGGTGACCCCGTCATCGACGCGCGTTGCGTTTCGCTCATCGTGCGCGACACACGCGGTGGCAATCGCCTCTCGTCGTCCGAGGTCTCCGGCGCGAGCCTTTCGCGTGCAGGAGCAACCGCGCAGTGCTACCCGCGGCCCTCATGCTTGCCGTCTCCGGTCTCTCCAAGTCCTTCGGCGGTCGCACGCTCTTCGACGACGTCGGTTTCCAGCTCACGCCCGGTTGCCGCTACGGCCTTGTCGGCGCGAACGGCTCGGGAAAAACCACTCTTCTGCGAATTCTCGCGGGCGACGAACCTTCGTCGGGCGGAACCATCGCGCTCCCGTCGCGTGTGCGCATGGGTGTGCTTCGACAAGATCACTCGCTCGACGACGCGCGGACCATTCTTGACCTCGCCATGAGCGGCGACAAGCAGGCGTACGACGCGCTTCGAGAGCGCACGCGCATCATCGATCACAACGAGGGTGACCCGTCGCGCCTCGCCGAGCTTGAAGACACCATCCGCACGCTCGACGGTCGCACGCTCGAAGCGCGCGCAAGTGCCGTGCTCGAAGGCCTTGGAATTCCTCGAACGAGCCATCCGCAGAAGCTCTCGACGCTTTCGGGCGGCTTCAAGCTTCGCGTGCTCCTCGCGCAGGTGCTCCTCTCGGGCCCGGACCTCGTCCTTCTCGACGAGCCGACAAACCATCTCGACATCTTGTCGATTCGCTGGCTCGAAAAGTTTCTGGCGGCATACCGCGGCGCTGCGATGGTCATCTCGCACGACCAGCGCTTCCTCGACAACGTGGTGACGCACGTGCTCGACGTGGACTACGAAACGGTCACCGAGTACCCGGGCAACTACAGCGCGTTCGTCGTGGAAAAAGCCTCGGTGCGCGCGCGTAAAGAAGTCCAAATCGCTCGGCAAGAAAAGATCATCGCCGAAAAGCGCGCGTTCGTGGATCGCTTCGGCGCCAAGGCCACCAAGGCCAAGCAAGCGCAGAGCCGCCTCAAGCAGATCGAAAAGATCGAAGTCGAAGAGCTCGCAGACTCGTCGCGTCGCACGCCGATGTTCAAGTTCGTTCCCGAACGTGCGAGCGGCCGCGACGTGATTTCAATCGCCTCGGTGAGCAAGGCTTACGGCGCCAAGAAGGTACTCACGAACGTGTCGCTGACGGTTCGCCGCGGCGAGCGCATTGGCGTCATTGGATCGAACGGCTTGGGGAAATCCACGCTTTTGAAGATCATCATGGGCAACATCAAGGCCGACGCAGGCAAGGTTGACCTCGGCCACGCGGTGATGCCCGGTTACTTCGCGCAGGAGCACCGCGAACTGCTCGCCGGTGCGACGACGCCGCTCGAATACGTGTGGACTGCATGCCCAAGCGAAGGCACGAGTTTCGTGCGTGGGCAGCTCGGCCGCGCGCTCTTCTCGGGCCGTGACGTGGACAAGCCCGTGTCGTCACTCTCGGGTGGCGAATGCGCACGCTTGCTGTTTGCACGTATCTCCGTCGAGAAGCCGAATTTGCTCGTCCTCGACGAACCGACGAACCATCTCGACATGGAAGCCATCGCGGCGCTCATCGAGGCGCTCGCCACCTTCGACGGAACGGTCATCTTCGTCAGCCACGATCGCCACTTCGTTTCGTCGCTCGCAACGCGCATCCTCGAGCTCACGCCGGAGGGTCCGCGCGACTTTCCTGGAACGTTCTCTGAGTACCTCGAACGCTGCGGCGACGACCACTTGGACGCGGACGCCGTGGTGCTCAAGGCCAAGGTCGAGCGCCAGGTTTCCGTTGCGCCCATCAGCGGCGGGCGGTCGTGGGCCGAGGAAAAGAAGCGACGAAATCGACTCGCGGCTCTTCCCGGTCAGCGCGACGCGCATCTGGCCACCATCGAGAAATCCGAGGCTGCGCGCGCCGTCATCGCCGCACGTTATGCCGAACCCACCTTCTACGAGCTCACGGCCCAGGCCGAGATCGACCGGCTCGTGAAGGAAGACGAAGCGCTCGCGAAGACCATCGAAACGGCCATGGCTGCGTGGGAGGCCGTCGAGAAAGAGATGGCGCAAGCCGCGGCCGAAGCCTCGTGAAGGTTGAAGCCGTGACGACGCGCTTCGCCGTTTGCCGGACGTAAACGACGGTTCGCGGCGGCCTTGCGATTCGCCACACGAAACGAGCGCGACGCCGGCCCGTGACAAGCCAATTGCCACACGCTGCTGCTAGGATTTCGCGGAACTCCGAGCGAGCTGAGGCATGTGGCAAGGGCTTGAAATTTCCGGGAAGTACAAAGTAGAGCGCGTCCTCGGCGAGGGCGGCATGGGCATTGTGCTGTTTGCGCGCCACCTGGAGCTTGGGCATCCGGTCGCGATCAAGTGCTTGCGGCGCGAGTTCGCCGACCATGCGGAGGCACGTGGACGCTTCGAACGTGAGGCGCGCGCGGCTGCGGCACTCACGAGCGAGCACGTGGCCCATGTCACGGATGTGGGGCGAATGCCTGATGGAACGCCCTTCATGGTCATGGAGTACCTGGAGGGTGAAGACCTCGCGTGCCGCGTCGATCGCGACGGACCTCTTCCCGCGGCGTTCGCGATTGAGTGCATGATGCAAGCATGTGAGGGCCTCGCCGAAGCGCATCACAAGGGCATCGTCCATCGCGACATCAAGCCCTCGAATCTGTTTCTGGTGCGGCGCGCAAGTGGCCGGACCTCGCTCAAGGTGCTCGATTTCGGCATCGCCAAGGCCGCGTCGGCCGGTGGGGCCGAGCTCACGCGAACCTCGGCAATCGTGGGCTCTCCGCTGTACATGTCGCCGGAGCAGCTCCGCGAATCGAAGGACGTGGATGCGCGCACCGACGTCTGGTCGCTCGGCGTCACACTCTTTCACATGCTCACGAAGCGCTACCCGTTCGAGGCCGAGGCGGTCGGCGAGATCTACGGAAAGATTCTTTACACGGAGCCGTTGAAGCTCCGGGCTTGCGACCCTGCGTTGCCCGAGGAGCTTGAGCGCATCATCGACGGATGCCTCACGAAGGACCCGTCGCAACGCATTGACTCGGTCACGACCCTTGCCGCGCGCCTCGCCGCGATGGGTGCGCCGGCGCCGCTTTCATCTGCTTTTTCTCACGCTTCGTTGCGCTCCGTCCCCGAACCGCAGCCTGCGCACACGGCACCGCGCGAGCGCTCCGGCGGGACGACGCTCGCGATGGAGACGCAGGTGCTCCCGGACGAGACGACCTTCGACGGGGACTCTCCGCACGCCTCCGCGATCGCGATCGCGATGAGGCCGAGCGTCGCGTCTCACGATGCGGACGTGGCAAATGTGAAGCCGCCGGCACGACGCTCCAGGCTCGGGCCCCTTGCGCTTTTCGCCGGGCTCGCGATCGCCGCGTACGTGCTCGTGCCTCTTGCGACGCGTCGCGGAGAACCTCCTGCGGCCCAGTCTTTTTCCTCGCCACCTGCTGCGCTTGCCCCGGCCCTACCGGTTGCGGTCGATGCGGCACCGGCGCCGCCACCCGACGTGAAACAGCCCGCTGCGACGCCTGCGCCAATGCCCGTGCGTCCCGCGACTCCGGCCACGCGTGCGGGTGCGAAGGGTGCCTCGTTCGCGATTGGAGCTACGGCGCACGATGCGGGCCACCGCGCAGAGCTGACCCCAACGCCGCTCGCGGTGAAGGCGGAAGCCGAGGTGCCGCGCAGCGTGGTCGTTCCCCCGCCGCCCGAAAAACGCAAACGTTCGTCCGTGCTCGAGATGCAGCTGGAGTGAGAGGTTTTCCATGAGTTTACGTCGTCACGCGCTCCTTGCGCTCCTCGCCATCGCCACGCATGCGGGGGCTGCTGAACCGCGTCCAGCAAAGCCTCTCGCCGATGCGCTCACAGGTCCCGCGAAGGTCGCGTACGACACGGGCAAGCTGCTGTTCACCGACGGTGACTTCGCGGGCGCGTCGCTCAAGTTTCAGCAGGCCTACGAAACGGGCCACGACCCGCGCCTCTTGTGGAACGTCGCCGCCGCCGAGAAGAGTCTGCGTCACTACGCGAAGGCCGCCGCGTTCACGCGTCGCTACTTGACCGACGCGAAGGGATTCATCGGG
>CAIQDA010000505.1 GCA_903870415.1 uncultured delta proteobacterium | reverse complement strand
TCGGGGCTAACTTGCACCGACGCGTTCACCTCACCGGATTCGATCGCGAGATTGTCTGTCATCTAAAAGCCGCAAACGCGCGAAATGATCGCGCACTCGATTTGCACGGAGCGTAACACGAGCGCGAAGCGAACGAAGCTTTTACCGGTTTCCGTAGGGGCGAAAACATCGGAGGCTGGGACCTTTTTTTGGAAAAGATCGGAAACACCTCGGGTTATGGTTCACGGTAAAATATCGGCACAAATGGACGTCGAGGTCTCAACATTGAAAAAGCTGCCGGGCATCGAGCTGCTCCACCTCGATGAGCACATCGTGATTGTGAGCAAACCGTCAGGGCTCCTCGTTCATCGTGGCTGGGGAAGGGACTCTGACGTCGCGCTCTTTCGCGTTCGAGATGCGCTCGGTGCTCAGGTGGACCCTGTCCATCGCCTCGACCGCGGCACGAGCGGTGCGCTCATGTTCTCGCGAACGAAGGTGTGCACGCCGCTGCTCGCAAAGGCTTTCGAAGACGGCCGCATCCACAAGACGTACGTCGCGCTCGTTCGAGGTCAGTTTGCCAAAGACTACGTACGTATTGAGTATGACATACCGCGTACAGAGGATGGGCCGCGTGTGCATGCCGTGACCGACGTGCGGCTCCTAGGTCGATCGCCAACGGAGCGATGCTCCCTTGTTGAGGCGAAGCCCGAAACGGGGCGATTGCACCAGATTCGCCGCCATTTGCGCCATCTTTCGCATCCTCTCATCGGTGACGTGGCGCATGGAGATGGACGGGTGAATCGCCACTACCGCGAGCATTGGAACCTGCACCGTCTTGCGTTGCACGCGTCGAACCTTCGCTTCGTGCACCCGATCACCGGAGAGATGATCTCCGTCGATGCGCCCATCCCCATGGACCTTGCGGCTCCGTTTGAAGCGCTCGGATTCCCATCGACGATCTACGCTCCCGACAAGTAGCCCGTCACCATGCGCGTGACCTCGGCGGCCACCTCGGCGCGATCGAGGTCGGGCCTGTCGACCACGACCGCATGAACGAGTGAGAGCACCGTGCGCACGACGAGCGTGGCCGCAAGTTTGTGATTGGGCACACGGACAGACGGTCCCGCACCCTCGAGCGCGAGCGCCACGACGCCTTCGAGGCGATCCTCAAACCCCTGCATTTCGCCTCGCGCATGCGTTCGCAACACCTGCTCGATGAGCACGCGATGGAGCTTGGGGTCGATGCCCTCCGCGGCGAAGAGCGTGGAGAGCAGCGTGCCCATCGCGGACTCGAAGGTGACGTGTTCGGCGTCGCTGAGTTTCTGCGCGACCGTTGCGAGAAGTCGCTCGCGGTAACGCTTCAGCATCTCGACGGCGATGGCGTCCTTGCTCGGAAAGTATTGATACAACGACCCGACGCTCACGCCCGCGGCTTCGGCGATGCGGTTCGTGGTCGCTTTCGCCCATCCGTCCTTCGCGAGAATGCGAGCAGTGGCCTCGAGGATGGCGTCCACCGTCGCGACCGCACGTTCTTGTCGCGGGGTTTTTCGGGCCGCGGCGCGCGGGCGTTCGGCGCGTGGCATGGTGAAAGCAGAACGCGAGTAGCTTCGAAGCGCAAGAAGTCGCATCCTCTGCGGGTCCCAAACGACGCAACGAAAGGCTCCTGCGATGTCCCCGATTCAGCTGAACGACGAGTGGTCCGCACTCATGACGAGCTACGACCTCGATCACCAGAACCCGGTGAACCAGACTTGCCACAAGGTTGGCATCCCGCTCATCGCAGGCAGCATTCCCCTGGCGGCCACGCTCATCGGACTTCCCCTCGCCATCCCGATGTTCACCACGGGCTGGACGTTTCAGTTCATTGGCCACGCGTTCGAAGGCAAGAAGCCAAGCTTCGTCGAAGACAAGCGCATGCTCCTCGTGGGCCTTCTTTGGTGGGCAAAGAAAAACGGAATTCCCGTCGAGTCGGCGCACGCACACGCGGCCAACTGATCACACGCGCAACGCGAAGCGAAAGGCTCCACCCGGGTGTGGGGCCTTTGGTCATTTGTGGGCGAGGGCGTTACTGCGCGTTGCCGTCGACGTCGAG
>CAIQDA010000504.1 GCA_903870415.1 uncultured delta proteobacterium | reverse complement strand
GTGTCGATGAGCACGACCGTCGGCAAACCCACGACCCGGTACTTGCCCTTGAGCGCCTCGATACGCGCGTCGTCGTCGTCGGTCGCATCGATCTGAAGTGCCACAAAACGCTGGCCTTCCTCTCGTACCTTCGGGTCCGCGAACGTGAACGAGGTGAGCTCTTTGCATGCAGCGCACCACTCGGCACCGAAGTCGATCACGACAGGCTTGTGCTCTTGCTTCGCCATCGCGAGAGCCTCTTGTTCAGACGTCATCCATGCGAGCGCCGCGGGTGGCACGAGCAGCGCCGCGAGGAGGAACGAGGCCCCGCTGACCGCGAGAGGGATGGACGCCAGGTGCGCCGGCTTGCCGATGTGCGCGATGGTGGAACCGCGACGCTCGGACGCGACATGCACGGCCGCGAGCACGAGCCCAAGAAGGACCGCACCGCCCGCAACCGCGAAGGCGAAGGTGCCCGGTTTTGCCTGAAGTTGAAGGGCCGGCGTGGCGATGCGCAAGAAGTGAAACGCGAGCAGCGCCAGCGCGACGCCGAAGAACCACTTGACCGCAAGCATCCACGATCCGCCCTTGGGAAGGCTTACGGCGAAGGTGCCGACGAGGAAGAACGGCGCCCCAAGACCGAGGGCAAAAACGAACATGATGCCCGCGCCAAGAGCCACGTTCTTCGTCGTCGAGATCCACAAGAGGAGACCCGTCATGAACGGACCCGTGCAGGGTGCAGCCACGAGCGACGTCACGAGCCCAAGCATGAACGCTCCGCCAAAACCGAGGCCGCCCGCCGCCGCGAGGCGATTCTGAAGGCTCGAAGGCAGAGCGAATTCCCAGGCGCCGAACATGCTGAGGGCGAGAGCCACGAAGATTCCCGCGAGCGCTCGAAGCACCCACGCGTTGCCAAGAAAGCTTCCGAACACCTGCCCAGACATGGCGAAGAAGACGCCAAGCCCCGTGAAAAGCGACGCCATTCCGAGCACGAAACTCGCCGAGAGCGCGGCGGCGCGGCCTCGTGTGGGCGCAGCCTCAGCGCCACCAAACACGGACACCGTGATGGCGATCATGGGGTAGACGCACGGCGTGAGCGTGAGGCCGAGCCCGCTCACAAACGCGAGCGCAAACGCTGGAGCGAGGCCGCGGGAGAGCGCCTGCTCGAACATGGACGCGTCGCCTGCGAACGCAAGCGTGGGCACGAGAGCCACGGCCAGCACGAGGGCTTGGAGGAGGGCCTGTCGCAGCGCGCGGGAATGCATGGCGCGCACCTTGGCCGGACCCGAGCCACACCGCAAGTTCGCGCGTAGCGCGGGTGCGCGTTACGTCCGGAGAGAAAAAGGCTTTCGCGCCGGCGCATGCGGATCGCCCGATCGCCCTCCGAAGAGGCTAACCTTGGAGCCATGCGCGTCGCCGTCTTTGGCGGAAGTTTCAACCCGCCTCACCTCGGTCACGCGCTCGCCGGCACGTGGATTCTCGCCACGGGCGAGGTCGACCACGTGCTCGTCGTCCCTGCGAATCGCCACGCCTTCGGCAAGCCCCTCGCCCCCTTCGAGCTCCGCATGGCGCTCACGCAGGCCGCGTTTGCGTGCGTGGCGTCTTGCACCGTCGACCCGATCGAATTCGAGCTCTCGGGGGAAAGTCGCACCATTTTCACGCTCGAGGCGCTCGCGCGCTTGCACCCGAGCTGGGAGCTTCGCCTCGTCGTAGGCACCGACGTCGTCGCCGAGTCGGAGAAGTGGTTTCGCTTTGACGACATTCGCCGCCTCGCGCCGCTGCTGGTTCTGCCGCGAAGCGATGGGGGCCAAGCGTCGATGTTGCCTGTGGTTTCGAGCACCCACGTTCGCCATTTGCTTCGCCACGGCGGAGCGGCGGCGGTGCGGGACCTCGTGCCCCGCGCCGTTCACGATTTGCTGGACGCAGCCTCAATCGCTGCGCTTTTGGGGGACCCATGAAACGAACCTGCGACGTGCTCATTCTTGGCCGCGGCAAGCTCGGCGTCGCGCTGGAGCGAGCCGCCAAACGGGCTCGGCATCGTGTGCAGATTGCATCTTCCCGTCACTGGAATGCGGCCACACCGATCCACGCGGATCTCGTTGTTCTCGCGGTGCGTGACAAGGACATCGAGCCCCTCGCGGAGGCCCTCGCGGCGTCGGGCAGCGTGGGCCGTAAGACCGTTGTGGTGCACGTGGCCGGGAGCCGCTCGTCCGAGGTGCTTCGCTCGCTCCGCGCGGTGTCGGCGGGAGTCGCGCAAATGCACCCGATGATCGCGTTCGCGACGCCGTCGTTCTCCCCCACCCTCGCCGGGGGGCACGCGCACGTCGAGGGCGACCCGGCCGCCGTGGCGCTTGCGCGACGTTTCTGTCGTTCTCTCGGCCTTGTTCCGCGCACGTTTCCAGGCCTCAATCCCGTGGGGTACCATGCGGCGGCGGGCCTCGTGGCCAACGGCGCGGCGGCTCTCGCGGCCCTCGGTCAGGAGTTGCTCGTGCGCTCCGGAGCCCGCGCGCAAGATGTTCCCCACATCTTGGGGCCGCTTCTGCGCAGCGTCGCCGAGAACGTCGAAGCCCTTGGAATGCCAGGAGCCCTCACCGGCCCCGTGCGTCGCGGAGACGCCGCGGGACTGGCGCGCCACTTGTCGACGATTCGCGAACTCTTGCCCGAGGCCGCGTCGTTCTACGCCGAGGCTGCCCGCGCTCAGTTGCCTCTCGCACGTGTTCTGGCCGATGCGCCCGTTGAGTCCTTCGATGCCGTTGAAGCGCTTCTACGCTCCTGAAGGCCTTGCGCTTCCTGCGCTGTTTGCAGCTCTCCTACTTGCAGGGTGCACGCATTCTTCTTCGTCACCCGAGGGGTGCGTCGAGCGCTTTTGGATTCATCCCGCGGACGCGCTCTCGTCGGTGGAGCTCGTCGGTTCGTGGGACAGCTTCGCACGACCGGGCATCGCCCTCACCGCCCGCAGCGACGGGTGGTTCACAGCGGAGCGCGCGGTTTCCACCGGGTCCATGCAGTATGCATTCGTCGTCGATGGGCGCTGGACGCGCGACATCACGGAGCCTCTCGAAGAAGTGGCGAAGGGCCAGCCCGTCACGCGGCGCAACGTAGCCGACTGCCACGCGCCGCAACTTTCGCTCGCGAGTGTCCGAGTCGACTCCGCGGCGCTTCGCTTCGGGGTCACGCTCGTTGGCGCAAGCGACGGCACGCCATTTGTCGCCCTCGACGTGCGCGACGAAGGTTCGGGGAAGACGGTTTCCGTGGCTCTCGACGCGACCCAGCGCGGCACGATTGACGTCGCCTTGCCCGTTCCTTCCGCGCCCCGATTCGCGTTCACGGTCACCGGCACCGACGCCCTCGGACGAAGGGCGTCGCGACGGTCGTTCGCGTGGACCGACGGCCACACCGACGCCGATCGGATCGGCTACCAAGTTCTCCCCGATCGCTTTCGTGGCCCAGGAGGGAGTCCTCTCTCGAACCCAACGAACCTGGCTATGCGCGCCGGCGGAACGCTCTCCGGTGTCACCGCCGAGCTTCGCCGAGGCACCTTCGACGCGCTCGCGGTCGACACGCTTTGGCTGATGCCACTTGTGCAGAATACATCGAACTCCTTCGATATCGGCGATGGAGCGCTCGGCACCGGCTACCATGGGTATTGGGCCACTTCGTCCTCGCAGGTCGATGCCAACCTTGGCACCGAAGCCGACGTGCGCGAGCTTCTCGACGTGGCCCATGCGCGCGGCATTCGCGTGGTTCTCGACGTCGTTCCGAACCACGTTCATGCGGAGCATCCCTATTGGCGGGACCACCGCGCAGACGGCTGGTTTCACGGCGACCCGGGCGCGTGCGTGTGCGGAAGCGTTGCGTGCCCGTGGGAGACCTCCATGGAGCGCTGCGCCTTCTCCGCCTACCTCCCCGACGTGAACTGGGACGAACCTGCTGCCGCCGACACGGTCACCGCCGACACGGTGAACTGGCTTGAGCGCTTTCCGTTCGACGGACTTCGCATCGACGCGGTTCCCATGATGCCTAGGGGCGCGAGCCGCGCCATCGTCGCCCGCGCGCGTGACAGCGTCGCGCAAGGGAGCCGTGACCTTCTCCTTCTCGGCGAGGTGTTCACCGGGCCGGGCGCATACGACAAGCTGCGCTACTATTTGGGGCCCTTCGGTCTCTCGAGCACCTTTCACTTCCCGCTGTTTTGGGCGCTGCGCGGTGCCTTCGCGGACGAGACGGGGCCCCTGAGTGGCGTCACCGATGCGGTCGCGCAAGGAGCGTTGGCATGGGGCGACTCGGGAGCCACGCTCGCGACGTTTGCAGGAAACCACGACGTGAGCCGCCTTGCGTCGGTGGCGGAGAGGAGCGGGGCCGATCGTTTCGCCTTGCCGCCGTTCGCCTCCGACGCGCGCACCTGGAGCCGCCTGCGCCAAACCTTCGTTGCACTCTACACGCTTCCAGGTTTCCCGATGCTCTACCAGGGCGACGAAATGGGACTTCCCGGCACCGGCGATCCGTCCTCGCGCCGTGTGCTTCCCGATCGCGCGGATCTTCCCGCCGACGCGCTCGATCTGGAGCGGCACGTGCAAGCTCTTGCGCGCCTTCGACGTTGCTCGACCGCGCTTCGACGCGGCGCTCTCGAGGTGCTTCACGCGAGCGACGAAGCGCTGGTGTTTGGCAGGCGCGACCCGGCCTCGAACGAGGCGGCGCTGGTCGTGCTCACGCGAATGCCGAACGCGGTCCTTCACGTGCCGCTTCCCGCAGCCTATGGAGGTTCCGTTCGCGATGTTTTGCAGGGCACCGTGGCGTCACTCCGAGATGAGTTGACAATACCGAGCGACGCCGTCAGAACCTTCGCCATCTGGCTTCCCTCGACGAGTCCATGCACCGCTCCCTGATTCGCTCTTTCCTCCCCGCCCTTCCCTTCGCGCTCGCACTCGCTGCGTGCGGCGACAGCACCGTGAACCGGCGTGACGACGGCGTACCGCCAACGCCACCCAGCTACGACCCTGGGCTCGGGGGAAGCGGAGGCGCGTATGGCTCCGGCTCCTCTGTCGGCAACCCCTCAACGGGCATCGATGCGGGGCCACCTGTTCCCGTATGCCCTGATGACTACAAGGGCTGTACGCAAACCATAACGTACCCTTACGGCGGCGAGACGTCGGTCGAGGTGCGCGGGAGTTTCGGCGGCGACAGCACGTGGCAGCAAGGGGTCGCCATGCAGCGAAACGGCTCCCAATGGGAAGCCACCATCATCGTGCCCTACGACCGGCCAGCGCTCATGAAGTTCGTCGTGAACGGGACCGAGTGGCGCGTCGACAGCACGAAGCCCACGCAGACCGACGCGTCTGGCAACGTGAACAACCTTCTCGCGCCCGTCACCTGCACGACCTTCGTGTGCACCGAGCCTGCGCCGCCCCCTGCGGGCGTTTTCGACTGGCGCGACGCGGTCATCTACTTCGCGTTCGTTGACCGATTCGTCGACGGAAACCCTGCGAACAATTGCTCGGTGAACGGCGTTTCCGGCGCAATCGCCGATTACCAAGGCGGGGACTGGGCAGGCATCGCTCAGAAGATCGACGCAGGCTACTTCAACGACCTCGGCGTGAACACGCTTTGGCTCACGGTGCCCCTCGACAACACCGCGGAGCGCGGCCAGGGCGTTGGTGGCGATACGAAGTATTACTCCGGCTATCACGGGTATTGGCCCAAGGTAGATAGCAGCGACCCCGCGGCGCTTCAGCCCGAGAGCTGCTTCGGCACGCTCGACGAGCTCAAGGGCGTCGTGACGAAGGCCCACGCAAAGGGGCTGCAGGTTCTCTTCGACTACGCGATGGTTCACGCGCACCAGTCGTCCGCCATGGTCACGCAGCATCGCGACTGGTTCTGGCCCAACGACAACGGACGCGGCGGCAACTGCATTTGCGGCCAAGGCTGTTCATGGGACACGGTGCCCGACCGCGAACGCTGCTGGTTCACCGACTACCTTCCGCATTGGAACTACACGAACAGCGCAGCCCGCACCTACGGCGTCACGAACGCCATCGAGTGGGCGAAGCAGACCGGCATCGACGGTTTCCGCCTCGACGCGATCAAACACGTGGACGCAAGTTGGCTCACGGAGCTTCGTGCGCGGGTGCAGGCCGAGGTGGTGCCCCGCCAATCGCCCGCCCAGCGTTTTTACATGGTCGGAGAGACCTTCGACTTCGGCAACCGCGACGCGATTCGCGCCTACGTCGACCCGGCGACGAAGCTTGATGGGCAGTTCGACTTTCCCGCGCGACGCCACATCGTCGAGGGTCTGATCATGCGCACGATGCGCCTGTCGGACATGGTCGCGTTCCTCGACGGCAACGAAAGTTTTTATGGGCCGCAGGCCGTCATGAGCACGTTCATCGGGAACCATGACTTGCCGCGCATCATTCACCTCGCCGCGAACAGCCGCATGTGGGGCGACAACCAGTATGCCGATGGCAAAGACCGCGCGTGGCAATCGCCTCCCGTGACGGCGCCCGCGGAACGTGAGGCCTACGAACGCGTGGCCAATGGCTTTGCGCTCCTCGCCACGACGAAGGGCGCGCCGCTCGTGTACTACGGCGACGAGGTGGGTCTTGCGGGCGCTGGCGACCCGGACAACCGCCGCTTCATGACGTGGTCGGGACTCGCGCCGAATCAAGCTTGGCTCCGAGCGCGGGTTTCAAAACTCTTCGCGATTCGCGCGGCACACCCGGCCATGCGGCGCGGCACCCGTCAAACCGTCGCACTCGGCAACGATACGTGGCTCTTTCGCGTGAGCTCCGCCGGGGACAACGTCTACGTCGCCATCAACCGCGGCGACGTTGATGCCACCATCACGGGGCTGCCATCGACCGCGCTGCGTGAGCTCGTCGAAGGGACGGCCCAACAAAGCACGCAGGTGCTCGTTCCCGCTCGCCAGGTGCGCATCTTCGCGGCCCCGTAAAACCCGTTCCGAAGGCGCTTTCTACCGCCCGAAAGTGCGCTAGCGAGCGGCCCATGGCTACTCCCTTCGTTGATCGCCTTCAGGCCGAACTCGCGGAACTCGACTCCCTCTACGAACGTGAGTTCGCCGGGCAGTCGCGGGCTTCGCGCGACGTGTCGATCATCGAAGGCATGATCCGGCGCATCGACGACGTCATCGCGCGCATCGACCAGATTCCGAGCGTGGCCCAGGGTCGCGAGCTCGCCGAAGGTCGCAACACCGCAAGCGCCATGCGCTCGACGTACGTCGACGAGATGAAGCAGATCGAGCGCGCCAAACGTGCGAGCCCTTCGCAAGAAGCGTTCGGGGTTTTCGCCGCGAAGGCGAACTTCACCTTCGCGCGTTACGCGAGGCATTTTGCAGGCCAAGGCCGCGAATCTCGCGACGTGTCGCTGCTCTCCGAGATGATCACGGACCTCGAAGCGCTCGAGGTCAAGATGACCGAGATTCGCAAGAAGGAGCGCGACTCGGTTTTCGATCGGGACATCGAGGTCGTTCGCACCAACATCAAGATGTACAAGGGCGAGCGCCAGGAAATCGAGAAGGCTCACAGCGCGGGAAACCTTGAGCAGCGCGCCAGTCTCCTTGGCGGCCTCGCGAACGGACAGTTCGCCATTTACGCCGAGCAGTTCGCCAACAAGTCGCGCATTTCACGCCGCCCGGCGTTGCTCGCGCGCGTGGTCGCGAACCTCGCGTCGATCGAAACGAGGATGCGCGCCATCAGTGCCCAAGGCTTCTTCATCGACTGGCACGCCAAGAACATCGAGGTCGTCGAAGAGCGCCGAAAGGCTTACGAAGCGGAACTCATCGCCGTCCGCGATGCGCGCAAAGAGACGCCGGTCGCCGACATCATGGGCATGCTCGGTGAAGCGGCCAATCAGGCGTTCGCCGACTACGCCACGCACTTCGCGGGCAAGTCGCGCACCGAGGTCGACGAGAAGGTTCTTTCGGTCCTCTGCGACGGCCTCGGCGACATCGCCTCGCAAATGGAGGAACTCGCGCGCATCGAAGACAACGCGACGAACACGCAGAATCTCGACATCGTTCGAACGAACCACGCGGCGTATGAGCAAGAGTGGCTCACCATCAAGCGCGCCAAGGGCACGAACCTCTGACGAGCTAGCGGACCCCGCGCAGCGCCGTCAGGAGTCGATGACGGGCTGCGAACCGCGCGCGACCACGAAGCCGAGCAGCAAGTTCATGGACCGCTCGTCGGCGGGCGTGAACGCGTACTGCTCGAACTCCGCACTCGTGGCCCATGCGACGGAGTGAACCGAGCGCGGCGTGATGGGGGCGTCGGCGTCGATGGAGCATTCGTAGAGGTGCAGCTCCACGTCGTAAGATTCATACGCGTGGCACACGGTCGAGATGCATGCGCCCACGGTGACCGCGACACCAATGCGATGAAGCAGCTCGCGACCGAGCGCGTCGCTGTCGGACTCACGGCGTTCGACGCGCCCGCCTGGAAATTCCCAAAGGAGCGGAAGCACCGCCGAACTTCGACGCTGCGTGAGCAAGTAGCGACCGTCGCGCTCGATCATGGCCGCGACAACGCGAATGAGCGAGCGGCCCGCGTCGTCGCTCGCGATCATGGAATGCCTATGCGGAACAGCTGCTGCCCCATGAGCAACACGTCGTTCGCCCCGAGTTCGGTCTCGGTGCGCAAACGAAGAAAGGTTCCGTTCGACGATCCGAGGTCCGTGAGGAGTGCACGCATTCCGTCAATCTCGATGCGGCAATGAAGACCGGACACGTAACCGTCGTCCGGGAAGAGCACGTCGCCGCGCTCGCGACCGAGGAGCAGACCCGTTGGCGGAATCGACGACGCGTTGCCGTAGTCGCCACGACCCACGACACTCACGATGCGCGAGCGGACCCCGTGACGCGGGGACCCGATCGTTTGCACATCGCTCCCAGCGTCGCCGTCGCCGACGAGCTCGTACCGCATGATTTCCTGACCAATACGAAAACCGTCCCCGGGCTCAAGGCCTGCCGGGACGTTGCGCACGAGGCGCCGGAAGACGCCGTTGAGCGAGGCTGCGTCGGTCACGTACAAGTGATCGCCACGGCGCTCGAACTTCGCGTGAACCGGCGAGAGCGTCGCGTCGGAGGCAAAAACGCCGCCCGACTCACGGCCGATCACCGCGCGATCGTCCGTCGACGTGAAGACGCCTGCATCGGTGCCGTCGACACGCAGAAGCGTGAGCGTGAACTTCGTCGTCTTGACGGGCGGTGCTGCGGCGAGGGGCGAAACGCCACCGAGCGAGGTCCTGTCGAGCGCGGCGCGCCCCGGCGGATCGCTTCGCGGAAACGCCTGGGCCGGGGCCCGTGATGGCGCAATCGCCGCGATCGGCGCGATTGGCTCGCTTGGCGACGGCATGCGACCGCCGCAACCACCACAGAAGACGTTGCCTTCGGCGTTCGTATGCCCGCACGCGCGGCATAGGAAAGGGTCGACTGCGACCGGCGCCGGCGCAGGCTCGTCGCCGTATCCGATGGCGGAAGGCACGGCGGGCGTTCCGATAAGATCGGAAAGCGCGTCGATATTCGCATCGGTTTTCGCTTCGGTCTTTGCAGATTCGCTCGTGGCGGGAGCGGAGCCACGGGGGAGTTGCGAGATATCAAGCCCGCACCCTTGGCAAAAACGAAAGTGTTCCTGATTCTCCGTGCCACAGCTCGGGCAGATGATCACAGTGGGCTCCTGGGCAAGGGCGGCAGGATAGCCGAAGGCGCACGAAGAGCCAGCACCGCGCCGTGATTCAGAGCCGTGGCGTGCATTCTGATCGAAAGTTGCGCACGAGGCGTCGGCTGCCGATTCTTTTGGTCGGTACGCACGTCAAGCAAGCGCTTTCCCGCACGCTCGCCTCGGAGCCGCGATATGCACGCTTCCGCCGCACGGTCGGCAGGAGGATGCATGGTTCAAGCAACGTTCCCCGAGATCCAAGTTGAAGGCTCCGGTCAGCTCTACGCACGCTTCGTGACCTCTATGGGCACGCTCGTGGCGCGGCTCGACGATGAGAAGGCACCAAAGACGGTCCGCAACTTCGTTGGGCTTGCGACCGGCACGCAAGACTGGATTCACCCGCGCACGAACGAGCCGTCCAACGGCAAGTCGCTCTACGCGGGCACCATCTTTCACCGCGTGATTCCGGACTTCATGATCCAGTGCGGTTGCCCCCTCGGGCAAGGCACCGGCGGCCCGGGCTACCGCTTTGCGGACGAGTTCCACAAGGACCTGCGTCACGACGGTCCCGGCGTCCTCTCGATGGCGAACTCGGGCCCAGGCACCAATGGCTCGCAGTTCTTCATCACGGAGAAAGAGACCGCATGGCTCGACAACCGTCACGCGGTCTTCGGAAAGGTCATCGTCGGTCTCGACCTGATCGCCAAGATCACGCGCGTTGACCGTGGCCCGAACGACAAGCCGAAGACGCCCGTCAACCTCGAGCGCGTTGAAATCTTCCGCTCCGAGACGCCTCCTACGGCGTGAGCCACACGCGTACGCGCAGGCGATCGCCTGACGTACGTTCGACAAGCGCCGGGTCCGCTGCAGCGGGGTCGGCGTCTTGCATTTCGCCTTCGACGAAGAGCACGGGGCGAGCATCGTCGTCGCGAACCGACCGAGAAAACTTGGCTTCCGCGTGCGCGATCGTCGCAACGCCGTCGCTTCGCGTCACCGTGATGTGGCGCAGAGGCACGGGCTCAATACCCTCGCTCCCAAGCGCGCGACGCCAATCGATGACAGGCGACTCGCTTCGCGCATAGGCCTCGCGCACACGCACGGTGAAGCCTCGATTCGCCGCGAGCGAAGCACATGCGCGCAACGGAAAGGCGATGCCGCTCTCGTGCGCCGAGCCGTGAAGGAGCGCGGTCGTGCGGATCTTCTGCGGCAACCGTCGCCACGCGAGGCCTTCACAAACCTCGTGTCCCGCCGCGTCGACGAGGCTCACTTCGATGGCCGTCGGAAGCTCCACGAGCGGAAGCGACACGAACACGTCGCGCTCGATGGCCTCCGCGGGAACGGCCACATCCTCCACGACCTCGAGGGCGCGCGCGTGAACCGTGAGTCGAATCGCCTCGACGCGAACCCCGTCGATGGGCGGAGCCTCTGGCGGCGGCTCGCTCTTCTTCGCCGCGAAGAGACCAACTAACCCCATGCACCATACACGCATCATGCGTAGTGGTCTCCAAGCAGGCGCGCGAGCAATCGAGCCGTTCCAGGAGCGTCGACAAGTCGCGGATGCGGACCGAACTGCGAGCCCACGTGCTCCTCGAACCATTCCGGAGCGCGAGGGTTGCGAAACCAGTCTTCGTCGAGCGCGTCGCGGGCGGCCGAAGCCATCACCACACCCTGAAGGAATACCTCGAAGTCGAAGCCATCACCGGACGCGGCCATCGTTGCGGCCACGGGACCTGTCAGCGCCGCTCCGAAGGCGTTCTCCGCGAACTCCAGGGCCTCGCGCGAACCGGCCCGAAGCCCGAGGCGACGACGCTCGGCTCCGACCGCCGCGATACGTGCATGCTGCAAGATACAGCGACGAAGTCGGCGCACTTGGTCCACCACCTCGTGGCCTGAGAGGCCGAGAATCTTCTGCTGAAACGGCGTTGACGCCATGCCGAGTGCGAAGACCACCGAAGCGACACGACGACGAAATCCGAGCGGCTCTTCCGCCATCGCGAAAGGGGTCGCGGCCGGAACCATCGCGTCGGCGAGAGACGCACCGAACGCCGCGCCGATGCGCAAGAAGCTCGACGCGCCAACAAGCTCCGGCATCGCAAAGGAGCGCGGGCGACGCAGCCGCAGGAACTCCCGATACGCGTCCGCAACCCACGTGTGCAGGTGGCGCGACGGCCATCCCTCGCGAGCATCGCGCGCCACGAGACCGTCGAGAAACGCGAGCGGTCCAGGACGCGTCGTGACGCCATCGCGATCGAAGCGAAACGCCTTGAGAGCGTCCGCCGATGCGCCGTCTGTGAGCACGAGCATCTTGGCGATCGCGTCCGCCTCATTATCGAAGGCCCGCTCCGCGCCCTGGCCATGCGCGTGCGAAGCCCTCGCGCCGTATCCAACCGCGTTGACGCTCCGGCGCCCCGCCTCTGCCACGAGCTCATCGCGCGCGTCTTCCGCGTCGTGCACCGACCGCGCGCGCGCCCGAACGATGGGAAGCGACTCGTAGCGACTTGCGTCCGACGAACCGAGCACAAGCGTCGACCAGGCCTGATCGAAGTTCGCCTCGTCGTCTCGATGGGCAAGCCGCGCCTGCGCCACCGCGAGACGACGCGACTGGGAAACGCGCGCCAAGAGAAACGCGTGCATCCAGCGCAAAAGACCTGCCTTGAGGCCCTCGTCCGCGAGCGACACGCGCCGCGCGTCGAGCTCCTTCCACGACGCCAGCGTCGAGAGAACGTTGCGCGATGGCTTGTGAAACGGATGCTCGTCGCGAGCGGCGTTCACGGCCAACGACGACGCACGCACTTCACTCGCGAGCTCGCGCACACGGCGGTCGATCGCGAAGAGGTCGTCGAAGGCGAGGCCTCCGTGGTCAGCCATGCACAACGCTCCGCGTACCGTCGCCCGCAAGCGCCGCGACGATTCGTCCTTCCAAGACCGCAAGCGCTTCGACGCGTGCCTCAACCGCGGCGCGATCGCCTCCGAGGCACGTGGCCGCGAGATCGACGAACGTCACGTAGTGGCGCGCTTCGCTCGGAAACAGCTCCGTGTACAGTGCAAGCACCTCGCCGTCGGCCCCGCTCGCCTCAAGCGCTTCGATGAGAAGCTTGAAGCGCTCACAGGACCGAGCCTCAATGAGAGCCGCGACCACCAAACGGTCCACGGCGCCGCCAATGGCCGAGTTCTTCGGAAGCTGCTGCAGGGCCTTTCGCAAGTCGACCGCGTAACGATCTTCGAGCGGCGGACCCAGACGCAAGCCACGCTTCTGCAGCACCTCGAGCACCATCTCGTAATGAACGAGCTCCTCGCGCGCCAGCTCCGACAGAGCGCGCGTCACGTCCGGAAACTCGACGAGCCGCGGCACGAGCGACAGCGCGTTCGACGCCGCCTTGAGCTCGCAATGCGCGTGGTCCGCCAAGAGGCGTGGCAAGTCGGCGAGGGCAAGCGGAGCCCACGCATGGTCGGTCGCAGTGGTGAGGCAAAACATGGTCGCGGTGTCGTTGGGTTGCGGCTCCTGGACTAGCAGGTTGCGCGACGCGTGCGCGCTCGCTTCCCCAACGACAAAACACCCCGCAGAGACGCGCTCCGCGGGGTGTTTCCCTGAGGCCGAAGGTCCCGTCAGATGGTGAACGCAGGTGGCGGAATCGTCCGCTTCGTTGCGGCCTTGTGGCGAATGAAGAAGATGGTTCCCTTGCCCGCGATCGAATGAACGTCGATCTCGTAGCCGGCGCCCTCGAGGTCGTTCTTGACCGCCGCCATGCCGACGCCGCGACCACTGATGTCGTCAACGGTCTCGGCCGTGGACATGCCGCTTGCGAAGATGAGCTCCCACTCGCGACCGGGCTGAAAGGCCATGCCCATCTCGATGGCCTTCTCGCGAAGGCGCACGGTGTTGAGGCCCGCGCCGTCGTCTTCGATGATGATGTTCGGGCCCGCGCTTCCGGGAAGGCACGTGAGCTTGATGGCGCCGACGGGGTCTTTGCCGAGCTCCTCACGCTTCTCGGGAATCTCGATGCCGTGGGCGATGCAGTTGCGAACCATGTGCGTCAGGCAACCTGGAAGCACACGCGCAAGCTGCGGCGGCACGAGGACTTCTTTGCCATCGACAATGAAGTTCGCGCGCTTCTCGAGCTGAGCAGCCCAAGCGGGAACACCGTCCGAGAGGCGACCGGAGGCTTCGCCGAAGGGACGCGATGCCAAGCGCTCGGCGATCTTTTGGATGCGGCGTGCGCGCGGGCTGTCGGTCTCGCTGGCGATGAGCTCGCGCACCTCGTCCTCAAGGGACCCGACGTCGTTGACGTTGACGGTGACCTGCTGAAGAACAGCCTCGCCAAGCGGTGACGCGTCAATGAACTGCTGGCGCACCTTCGCGATGTGCGCGCGTGCGTTCGCAATGCCTTGAACGATGTCGCCGAAGACCTCCTCCGTCGACGCGCCGCCCTGCTGCGTCGCAGGCTCCCGAAGGTCGCTGAGCTTCTCTTCGAGTTCGTGGCAGGTGTCCTCAAGGTCCACGAGTTCGAAGGCCTTCGCTTCGCCTTTCACCGTGTGCGCGTGCTGAAAGAGCACCTCGACTTCGCTCGCATTCACCATGCGCGGCGCCGGTCCGAGATCCGTCTCGAAGGCCATGAGGCGATCGGATGCACTCTGCATGAATGCGATAAAGAGCTGGGCTCCACCGGAGAGCAGCTTCTTCATCGCCGCCATCTCCTTGTTGAACTCGGCTTCGCGTGCAGCGGCCTCGCGCGCAAGCTTCACTTTTTCGGTCTCGTCGCTCGCGAGCACCATCACGCGGTCGATGCGTCCACGCTTCAAGATCGGGCGCATCTCGACCGAGAGGAAGATCTCGTCGTCGGTGAACTCGTTCAGCACGCGCTCGGCGGGCACCATCGCGGCCATGTCGTCCCAACCCTCCGCGGCCGTTCCGAAGACGACCTTGAGCCACTCTTGGAACGCCATGAAGTCCGGGTCGTAATCAGGCGCGTTCGGATAGAGCAGCTCAAGCACGTGCGCGCCGTCGAGCTCGTCGCGACGAAAGACCTTCTTCGCTTGACCTGAGTATTGACCCGTCACGCAGAAGTCTTTGCCGAAGGTAAAGATGGCCTGGCGCATGTTGTCGAAGAGCTGGGCGAGCTCCTGGTTCTTCTGCTCGACCATGCGCAGCGCTTGGTCCTTGAGCGCCTCGAAAATGCTCGCCATGCCCAGCGACATCGCCATGCCGCCGATGGAGTCGCTCATCTTGAGCTCGCGCCACTTCTCAGGCTTGAAGCCCTCCGCTGGAAGCGGCGTCAGCCCGTGCCACGCGCGCCACCATTCGGCGACGTTTGCATAATACATCGGCTCAGTTGCCCGGAAGCTCTCCGGAAGCACCGTGCCGTGCTTGTCGATGAGGAAGAGCGCGAGAACGAACAGCGAGTTGATGGCCATCCAGACCCACGCCCAGCGCACGCCCGCGAGAAGCAGCGCGAGCATAGGGACGACGGGCATGAGCCTCAGCGCCGCACCGTCGATGCCGCCCGCGATGGCGGCGGCCGTGAGGAGCACCGCCGAAGTAACCGCGGCTTCCACGTTTCCAACGAGGACGAGGCTCCGAAAGTGGCGAAACTGCCAAATGAGCACCATCACGAGCGTGGCGATCAAGCCCTCGACGACCGCCGCCCCGTAGTTCTTGAACTGGATGTTCAGGAACGTGAAGAAGTAGGCGAACGTGCCTCCGAACATCATGAAGACGACGGCCGTCTTCGCGCGCCGATACACGTCTGTCCCGCCGTTGAGGAAGTCAGGGTGGAGCCTGCCCTGCACGAAACGGTCGAGAGCAGATTGATCAGACGCAGGCGGAGCAGCCGCAGCGGTCTTTGACTCGGTCATCGCATTCTCCGGGCGCGACGTGGGCGTCGCGAACCCCGCGATGATAACCGAAACCCTTCAACGGACACCGTCGCAACGAACCTGCCGGCGCATATTCTTCCGAGCCGAAACCAACGCCACGACCCGCGCCCGCGCCCACGCCCACGCCCACGCCCACAAATGAAGAAGCCCCGCACCTAGAAGATACGGGGCTCGTCGTGCGGGACCAGGTTTTCCGGTCAGCCGCCCTTTTGCATCTTGCGAAGCTTGATCATGCGGAAGGCCGCCTGAACCTGCTTTGAAAGTGCGTCGAAGTTGCCCTTCATTGCGAAGGCTCCGTCGAAGCCGTGCTTCTTGTATCCTGCAGCTTCCGCCTGGTCGGTGGTGTGCAGGTACATGAGAGCTTCGTTGCCCATCTGCTGAGCGGCCTTCTTAAGTGCCTGAAGCACTTGAGCGCCGTCGTAGCCCGGCATGTGGAAGTCGATGATGACGAGGTCACAACCCTTGAGCAGTGCCGTATTGGCAACCGCATTCGTGGTCGTGAGGATCTCATATCCGTCCTTCGCCAGACGTTCCTTCACTTTCGAGAGGAGCGTGATGCTGTCGTCGATGACAAGGATGCGACCCGTTTCCGCCATGACCAAATCCCTTAGCTAACTTTCCGAACGGCATCACAGTACCTGCGGCTGCCGACGGCGACCATCGAAATGCGCACAGGGTTTGATCCCGCTGTGCGGCTCGTGGAGAGAGAGTACGTCACGAACCCTCCGCGAATGAAGACGAGCACACCGAACCTTCCACGCGCTGGCAAGTACTTCCGGGCGTCTGTCGCTTCGTCGGCGGCGATTTTTTCGGGAAATGGCTTTCTTGCAGGCTTTCTTGGCGCGCCACGCGAACCTTTTGTTCTCTTGGGCGACGCGAATACGCTTGCAGCACTTGAGCGGATCGGTGTTCGGGCGCAATCGAACGACGTTGTGGTCAACCTCGGAGCACCGCTTCGCCTCGATGACCCGCTCGTCGAGCGCACGTTGCCGCAGATTCCGCGCGGTCTCGATCACCTCGTCGTCGTGGGAGGAGGCACCCTCAACGACTTGGGCAAACTCATCGCCCATGAACGCGGCTCTCGGCTCACGCTCGTGGCGTCGTGCGCATCGATGAATGGCTGGATTTCCCCGAACGCGTCTATCGTTCGTGGGGGCAATAAAATCAGCGTTCCCGCCGTGGCTCCGGCGCAGGTCCTCCTCGACGACGCGCTTCTCGGTGCAGCCCCAAGGGATCTCACGGCGGCGGGCTTTTCGGACGCGCTGAGCGGCCTCTTTGCCTGTCGCGATTGGCTCCTCGCATCGCGTGCGGACCTTGCGCCGTACGACGCGGACGTTGCCGATGGTGTGCGGCGATCGCTTGCGCCTCTCGGGGCCGCGCTCGCTGACGATGGTTTCGACGCGTCGTCGAGCCTCGCAACCTTGATCGACGCGTTGCTCGCCGGCGGCCTTGCGATGGACGCGGCCCACACCTCGGCTCCCGCGAGCGGCGCGGAGCACTTGGTGGCCCACGCGATTGACTTGCACGAACTTGCGCGCGGACTTCCCCCGACGCTTCACGGCCACGCCGTCGCGGCCGGTTCCCTGCTTGTCGCTGCCCTCTGGGACATCATCGCTCAGGGAGGCTTCGGTCCGCCGATGCCGCTCTCCGCGGACGCTCGTATCGGTGCACTCTGCACGTGGTTGCCGACCATGACCGCGGCCGCACCATTCGTCGTTCGTGCAAAGCTCACACGCGAAGCGACCCGTGCCCCTGCAATAGACCTGGCAGCCATGGCGAGCGCGGCTCCTGAACTCCCGCGTGTTGACCGCCTTCGCGGGTGGCTCACGTGTGCCGGCGCACCGACGACCGCGGCCTCGCTCGGCCTCGATCGCACGTTTTTCAAGTCCGCGCTTCTATGCGCGCGCGACCTACGCGATCGCTACACGGTCTTCGACCTTGCCTTTGCGCTCGGTGTGTTGCCCGGCCGAACGGACGAGGTGCTGACGCGAAGCGGTTTGTTTGCGGTCTGCACATAACGACGAAGGCTCAGAGCGCCGCGGCGATGTTTCGCGCAATGGTGGGGCCGCCGTAAACGAAGCCCGTGTAGAGCTGCACCAGGTTGGCACCTGCGGAGAGGTACGCCTTCGCGTGGTCGGCGTTCTCGATTCCTCCGACACCAATGATGGTCGCCGATGCTCCGAGCACCTGGCGCGCCCTTGCCACCATCGCGAGCGCCCGCGCCCGAACAGGTGGGCCGCTCAGGCCGCCGGCCCCCATCGCCGCAACGTCGTCGGCGCTTGTTCGAAGGCCCTCGCGCTTGATGGTCGTGTTGGTGGCCACCACGCCCGCAAGGCCCGCCCGCCCGATAACCTCGAGCAGTGGCGTGAAGGCTTCGTCCGCCAAGTCCGGGGCAACCTTCACGAGAATGGGCGTTGCCGCATGACCGAGGCGCAGCGCTTCCGATTGCAGAGCCCCGAAGAGACGCGCTGCTGTTTCGGCCGTTTGAAGCGCACGCAAGTTCGCCGTATTCGGCGACGAGACATTCACCACGATGAAGTCACTCACCGGAAGAACCTCGCGGAGGCTTTCCGTGTAATCTGCAAGCACCGCCGCTTCGTCGTCGACGGACACGACACGTGACTTGCCGATCGAAACACCGACGGGGATCGCGAACGGGCTCTCGTTGCGCTGCTCTAAAATGCGCTTGCCCACGACGTGCGCTCCGTCGTTTGGAAAACCCAAGCGATTGATGAGCGCATGGTCTTCGGGGAGCCGAAACATGTTGGGGGCGGGGTTCGGTTCCTGCGCCCTCGCCGTGACGGTGCCGAGTTCCAGAAAGCCAAAACCCAGTGCTTCAAGGGCCCGCGGCGCACGCGCGTTTTTGTCGAACCCCCCGGCGAGACCCACCGGATGCGGAAACGTCAGCCCCATCGTCGTCACGGGCTTCGAAGGAACCGCACCGAGAATCGAGCGGGTCAGTTGCGCGAGCGGCTGCGTGTTGAGCGCGGCGAGCGACCCGAGGCCAAGGTCGTGCGCGGCCGCAGGCGACAGCCGAAAGAGCAGCGGGCGAAGGACGCTTTCGTAGATCACGACCCGGGAGCTAGCGAAGGTCGTCGCGGGATTCAGCAATTTCTGCCGCAGCGCGACATGCATGCGTCATGCATTCACCGCTTTCCTCTATCGAAGTCGCTGCTAGCACCGCGCCACCGGTCCGTAGACCGCAGCCAAGGAGTGAGCCGTGATCGTTGGAGTCCCGAAGGAAATCAAGACCCATGAGTACCGTGTCGGCATGACCCCAGCGGGCGTTGCCCAGCTGACGGCACGTGGCCACAAGGTTCTCGTCCAGAAGGGCGCCGGCGAGGGCAGCGGCCTCCGTGACGACGAGTTCGTCCGCCAGGGCGCAACCATCGTCGACAGCGCAGCCGAAGCCTGGGGCGCCGAGATGGTTGTCAAAGTGAAGGAGCCGCTCCCGTCGGAGTACGCCTTCTTCCGCGAAGGCCTCATCCTCTACACGTACTTGCATCTTGCACCTGAAGAGGCGCTCACCAAGGAGCTCGCGGCCAAGAAGGTTGCCGCGTGCGCCTACGAGACCATTCAGCTCGAAGACGGTTCGCTTCCGCTTCTTCGCCCCATGAGCGAAGTCGCCGGCCGCATGGCCGTTCAGGTTGGCGCAAGCTGCCTTGAGAAGTTCCGCGGCGGCAAGGGCGTGCTTCTCGGCGGCGTGCCGGGCACCCGTCGCGCCAACGTCGTCATCCTCGGCGGCGGTGTCGTCGGTCGCAATGCGGCCACCATCGCCATCGGCATGGGCGCTCGCGTGACCGTTCTCGACGTTCGCGCCGAGACGATGGCCTACCTCGAAGACGTCTTCGGCGGAGCGGTCGAAACGCTCTACTCGAACCCGACCAACATCGAAGAAGCCGTCACCGCGGCGGACCTCGTCATCGGCGGCGTTCTCGTCACCGGCGCGCGCGCTCCGAAGCTCGTGACCCGCGCACTCATCGGCAAGATGGAGCCAGGCTCCGTCGTCGTCGACGTGGCGGTCGACCAAGGCGGCTGCATCGAAACGTGCCACCCGACCTCGCACGACAACCCGACGTACGAAGTCGATGGCGTCATCCACTACTGTGTCGCCAACATGCCGGGCGCCGTCGCGCGCACGAGCACCTGGGCCCTCACGAACACGACCATTCGCTACGCGCTCGCGCTTGCGGACAAGGGCGCGAAGCAGGCGGCCCGCGAAGACAAGGCCCTCGCCCTCGGCTTCAACGTCCTCGACGGACACGTTTGCTACAAGCCCGTTGCCGACGCGCACGGCCTGCCGTACGTCAGCCTCCAGAGCTTGCTCGGCTGAAGCGCCGACGCATTCGGACGGAAGAGGGCTTCGCGAAATGCGAGGCCTTTTTCTTTGGTTGCGACGCCACAGCGCATCGACGATCGATGGGCCCATGCGCGACCTCTTCGCCCTCGAACGCCACTTCACCGACGCGGAACGATCCATCGCCGAGTCGACGCGCCGCTTCGTCGACGACACGTTTCGGCCGCTCCTCGACGACGCGTGGGAGCACGGAACCTTTCCGCGAGAGGTCCCGAAGGCCGTTGGAGCGCTCGGGCTCATTGGATGCAATCTGCATGGATACGGCTGCGCGAACCTGGGCGACGTCGCCTACGGGCTTGCGTGCCGCGAACTTGAACGCGGCGACTCGGGCTTGCGCAGTTTCGTGAGCGTGCAGAGCTCTCTCGTCCTTTGGCCGATTCATACGTACGGCTCTCAGGAGCAAAAAGAACGCTGGATTCCAGGCCTTCGTGCAGGTGAACTCGTGGGGTGTTTTGGCCTCACCGAGCCCGACGCCGGGTCGAACCCGTCCGCCATGACGACGACCGCCGAGCGCGTCGACGGAGGCTGGGTCCTGAGCGGCGAGAAGCGCTGGATGACGAACGGCACCATCGCCGACGTGGCCCTCGTGTGGGCGAAGGCCGAAGGCACCGTGCGCGGCTTTCTCGTTCCCGTGCAGACTGCAGGCATTGAGCGTTGGACGCTTGGCCCCAAGCTGAGCTTTCGCGCGAGCGAGTCGGCCGCGATGCGCTTCAACGATGTGCGCCTTGGCGACGACGCGCTGCTACCCGGCGTCAAGGGCATGAAGGGCCCGCTCTCGTGCCTCACGCAAGCGCGCTACGGCATCGGCTGGGGCGTGCTCGGTGCCGCAGAGGAGTGCCTCGACATCGCGACCGCGTACACGAAGAACCGTCGCCAAGGCGAGGGCAAGCCGCTCGCCGGACACCAGCTCGTGCAGGCCAAGCTCGCCGAAATGTGGACCGAGCTCACCGCGAGCCAGCTCTTCGCGCTCGAACTTGGGCGACACAAACAGGCCGGAACTCTCGAGCCTGTTCAAGTCAGCATGGTCAAACGCCACAACGTTCACGCGGCCTTGCAGATTGCACGTACTTCGCGCGAGCTCCTCGGCGGCAACGGAATCCTGCTCGAAAACCGTGTCATGCGGCATGCGGCGAATCTCGAGACCGTTTACACCTACGAAGGCACCCACGACGTGCACACGCTCGTGCTCGGGCACGAAGCGACGGGCTACGCCGCGTACTAACGGCCTCGCGGCGCGCGACGATCAGGTCTCGAGGCGAAAGCGTCCGAGCGCGCTGCGCAATTGGTTGGCGTGCGCGACGAGTTCTTCAGAAGCGCTCGCCGCTTGGCGTGACGTGTCCGCGTTGTCCGTCGTGAGCTTCGCAACTTGTTCGACCGCGCTCTTGATCGCGTCGACGCGAACGCTTTGATCGCGCACGACCTCCGTGATCTCGCTGACGACCTCGGTCACGCGCGAGATTTTTGTCTCAATTTCCGCGAAGCGCTCCATGACCTCACGGTTGGACTCGACGCCCTCTTCGGAGTTCTTGACCGCTTCTTGGATCATCGACGCCGTCTGCTTGGCCGCATCGGCGCTGCGCATCGCGAGGTTTCTCACCTCTTCGGCGACGACCGCGAACCCTTTGCCTGCTTCGCCCGCACGCGCGGCTTCGACCGCGGCGTTCAGTGCAAGGAGGTTCGTCTGGAAGGAGATCTCATCGATGGTCTTCACGATGCGGATCGTGGCGTCCGACGACTGCTTGATGCGGTTGATGGTCTCCGAGAGGCGCCCGATGCTCGACTGTCCCTGCTCGGTGCTTTGCTTGGCCACGTCGGCAAGTTGGCGAACGATCTCGACGTTTTCGCTCGAGCGATGCGCGGCGTCCGCCATGTCGGTGAGGTTGCTCGACACCTCAGTTAGAGCGCCCGATTGCGACGCGCTCGAACCCGCGAGCATTTGGCTGCCGCTTGCGATTTCTTGCGCAGAGGCTTCGACGTCGTTGGCCACGCCACCGAGCGCCGCGAGGCCTTCTTCGAGGTGAGTCATCGCCGAGTCGAGGTGCCGCCCAATGCGCCCAACGGTTCCTGGAGCCCTCACCGAGGCCCGCATCGACAGGCGACCATGGTCGAGCCCGATAACCGTGCGTTCAATGAGTACCAGCGCCTCGTTGACCTCGACACCCGCCGCGTTGATTTTGGCGACCGAAGCCGCCGCGCCAGACCCCGGTGTCGCCGTGAGGTGAAAGTCGAAGGAGCCCAAGGCCAACGAGGCGGCCGTTGCGTCGAGGACCCTGCGCGCATCGGCTTCGCGCTCCAAGATGCGAACCAGGTCCTTCGCGTAAGGGCTTCGCTCCGTGCGCAAGGTGGCGAGCGCCGCGTGATCGCCCTCCGCCACACGCGCCACGGTGACTTGCATACGCGCGAGGGGTGCCAGGCATGCGTCGAGCACTTCTTCGACATGCGTCAGGTCGTGAACTTCGCGATCGAGGCCGCTGATTTCGCCCGCGGCGAGACCCTTGGCGTACTTTTCAACGTGGGCTTTTCCACGCTCCAAGCTCTGCACGGCGAGGCGCGCGAACAGGAGTGCCAGCGCGAGCGCGCCACCGAACCACGCAAACGTGATGGGGGCATAGCCCGTGGCATCGCCGCCTTTATGGGCAGAGATGACCATACCGCCGCCCTCCAAAAGAGAGCTTGCAACATACACGTTCTTCTCGCTCGCGGGCTGCCCCTGCCCGTGGCCCATGTCCGCCCAAGCCGGCAACTTCGCCGTGTTCGCGAAGAGCCCTGCACCGTCGTAGCGTGCGACTTCTTTTCCGGCAGCGTCGAACCACACGGTGGACATCGGAGCCATCGCGAGAATTTCGCGGACCGCGTCCGGCGTGATCTTCGTGTCGATCACCTTCCCGGCGGAATGCGCCGCACGCGCGGCCTGCTGAGTGAACGCCGCGGACTCATCGCCGGAACGCCCACCGAGACACATCGCACCGGACCCGAGGGTGGTGGCGAGGGCTGTGACAAGGAGGACTTTGGTTGTGAGCTGGAGGGGGGGTCCGCTGCTGTTCATGCACCTGCCGGCGTCGCGAAAGCGGTTCGCCATCTCTAGCGCCGACGATACGCAAGTCGACGGCCTGTGCCTACCCGAGACCGTCGACCCTCGCGCATTCCTTCGACGGCGACGACAACCCGGTTTTTACGCGCTGAGCTGCACCTTGACGTCGGACTCGAACGCCACGCGCACGCGGGCAAACTCAGCCTCGACTTGGTCGACCCACGCGCGACCTGGATCGCGTCCGTCCTTCGCCGCGACCTCGCCTTCTTTGCAGAGTGCAGCCAGTACGTTCGCCCCAAGATTGAGCGCCGCACCCTTGAGCGTGTGCGTCGACTTTCGCAGCTCCACGAAGTTCGCATCGCGCTGGTTCGCGGTCATTTCGTCAACGATTTCCCGCGACGTCGTGAAAAACTCTTCGAACAGGTCGATGAGAAATTCACCGCAGTCGTCGCCCGCCAGCTCGCGTAGGCGCTCGAGCGCATCGGACGCAATCGCCGGCTCAGGTGTACCGCCACCGCCACCGTCTGCCTCACTGCTTCGCCAGAAACGTCCGTGCATATGGTGTGCCTGCTCGCCCTTGAAGTGTCAGAGGCGAAAATTCACCACGCGCGGACCTTGACCGCAAGCAGTCTCGTCGCGAAGGGCCGGCGAACCCGCGGTCGTCCGCGACACTTGCCGGCACAGTCGTTTGGTCTGCCGACATCGGGGCTCGGCGCTCTAGGGCCGCTTGTTACGGTGCCAGGGCCGCGCCATCGAGGGCGCCCACGTGCCGAAGCGCCTCATAAATCACGATAGATGCGGAGTTTGCGAGGTTGAGCGAGCGCACGGCACCGAGGGTCGGGATCGCCCGCTGCCGGTCCGGAAAGCGCGCGAGGAGCTCCGGGTCGAGGCCCACACTTTCTTTTCCAAAAACGAGCGCGTCGCCCGGCGCGAAGTTGGCGTCGAGGTAACTCGTTGCGGCCCGCGCGCAGAAGAAGTGAAGCCCGCCGCCGCTCTCGCGCGCAAATGCGTCGAGAAATTGCTCGAAGTCCGCGTGTTGCTCGACCCGAACGAGATGCCAGTAGTCAAGGCCCGCGCGTCGCACCGCATGCTCGTCGATGCGAAATCCGAGACGTCCCACGAGGTGCAGCACCGACTGCGTGGCCGCGCAAAGGCGAGCAATATTCCCCGTATTCGGCGGAATCTCAGGCTCCACGAGGACCACATGGAACGGCTTTGCGAGAGGTTCTGCCCGCAGCCTCATGGGATTCATGGCGACTCCCTGTAGCGCTTTTCGGCAACGCGATGGGCGCGCACCACGCTCCCCGGCCATGCGGCTCCTTGACGGAGACCAACGGACCCTCGTAGCGTCGGGTCCCCGTGACGCGTTTCTTTTCCCAGCCCCGTGCCTCTGCCTTTGCGGCGTTTGCCGTTGCGATCGCGGCGGCGCCGGAGGTCCGTGCAGGATCCATGGATCCGGCTCCAGAGCGCCTGCAAGTGCCTTACACCGACGCGGAGCTCACGGCCGCGGGGCTTCCCGCCGAGCTGCAAGGCAAGGGCGACGTGGCGTGCCAAATCGTCGCGGGCGATCCGGCGCGCTTTGTCGACGGCGCGGGCCGTCCGATTGCGTTGCCGTGTCGGGCCGATGCACGCGGTTTCGCTGCCCTCGTCGGCGAGTATGGTTACGCCATCGCGCCAGGCATTCTTCGGGGCGCGCACACGTACGGCCAGCAGTCCTTCGAGCTTCGGTTTCAAGCATCGGTCGCGACCATCCACGCGAGCGAGAGCTACTGGAAGCTCGGCACCGAGGGCCCTCGTGACGAGGCGAAGAATCAGGCGTCCGTTCAAAACAAAGACCCCGATCCGGTGCTTCAGATGTACGGCGTCGAGGCCCGCAAAGGCTTGCCGTTCGGCTTCGAAACCGGCGCGTTTTTTGGGTGGATTGGCCAAACGAAACTCTTCGTCCCCGGCGTTTCGCTTCGCTGGGTTCCGAAGGAAGGCTTTCGCGACGACCTCATCGGCATCTTGCCCGACATCTCGTTTGGCGCGGCATTTCGCACCATCACAGGCACGTCCAAGATGAGCGTCTACACGACCGCCCTCGACGTCGAGGTGTCGAAGCGCATCACGATCTCTTCGGCCGTCGAGTTCACGCCGTACCTCGCCATGCAGCGCCTCATCGTCGCGGGTCGCTCGGGCGCTCTCGACCTCACGCCGAACGTCGATGCGAACGCCCAGTGCGGCTTCACGGGCTACGACGCCAGCCGCAACAAGGTCTGCAACAACCGTGTCAACGGCTACACGCTCGTGAACGACTTCAACAACGCGACGACCTTCGACACGACGGTCACCCATCGCACGCGCACCATTGGCGGCGTGCAAATCAAGCGCGATCACTTCGTGATGGCGGGCGAAATCGCCTTCGATCTCACGGACCCGGGCGGCGAGAACGCGAACCTCACGGCCGGTCGGCAGATCACCTTCGCCCTCTCAGGCGGCGCGGCGTTCTAGAGCCTCGGTGTAGTCTACACCCACCACGCCACGACAATTCCGAGGAGTGCGACGAGGGCCACGACGGCTCCCGCGAGCGTGCCCACAATTGCAGCGTTGCGTGCGCGACGTCGTGAACGCTGACGGTCCACAGGGTCGTCGATGCCCAGGTAATCGAGAAAGGCCAGCGACGTCGCCCCTGGCAAACCCACCGACGCACGGCGCAAGAGCGGAAAGATTGCGACCCCAAGGCGCGGGACCATGAGCACGAGACCCACGGGACTCAACGCCAGGTCCCAGGCGCACGTCGCAAGCCCGAAACGAATCGCCCGACTGCGCTCGCGATCATGCACAGCAAAGCCCCACAGCGCGTGGCCCGCCACAAGCACCGCTGCGAGGACGACCGTTGCAAACGACGTGACCACAGCAAGCCGCATCAGTGACACCGGGCCAATGAGGAGCCGCAACGCGCCTGCGATGAAGCCCGTGACCTGCAACGCGGCCGACAGCTCGCACACGAGCGCAAACGCGAGCACGCGCTTCATCGATCGCGTGTCCATCGCGCGCACGAACGCGGCCGGCTGCGACGTCGCCGCGATGAGAAGCCCGGGCAGCGAACCGTCAACGACACGCACGACGCTGATGACCGCCGAAGCGACACGTCCGTCTTCGCCCACGGGGGCGCAACCCACGCACGACGGATGTCCGCACACGGCGCACACGACCGAAGGCGGCACGTCCGCAAACGCGTCGTCGTCCCGAAGCCACTCGCCGCGCACGAGATGCATCGTCCCAGTGTGGCAGACGGAAGAGGCGGAGGCCACCGGAGCGTCGATGGCGACGATGCTTACTTCTGCGCGCCTCGTCCGAGCCGTGTTGCGGCCAAGAGACCGACGCACGAGGCCACCACTTCGAGCGCGGCGCCCCACAGCCACGTGGACTGCACGTTGAGCAAGCGATGCGTCGGCGGCTTCGCGTAGAGAACCGCGAGGGTCACGAGGGGCACGAGCGCAAACACCGCGAGCACCGCACGCGAGGCCAAGAGCCGTCCGAGCGATTGGCGGGTCATCGCCGTTGGCACTGTCACAACCCACGCCGCGAGCGCCGCGTGAGGCCAGAAGAGCTTTCGACCAAAATCAGTTCCGTGTAGAATCCATCGATCGGGCGAACGCACTTCGAGCCATGGCATGAGGTAGGCGACGATGCCCATGAGCGCCGCGAGCGAGAGCAACGCGCGGCCATGGGAGAACGGCGAAACGGGAATGGGTCGTTCGTCCGGCGGCAGCGACTCCCACGCCATGCGCTCCTCGGGCGAAGGACCGAGCTTGCGCGGCGACACGAGCAGCACGTCGCAGGTTTCGCACCGTTCGATCGACGCGTCGGCCACATAAATGCGGCAAAATGGACAAGCGCGAGGCGTCATGGGGCGAACACTTCCTCGTGAAAGTCGATGAGCGCGAGGGACCCGAAGGTGCGGTTGAAGAGGTAGTCGTGCGGGCCGTGCACGCGCTGGTAGTGATGCTTGTGCCCGGCGGCCATGAGCACGCGGTGAAGCTCGTCGATGCCTTCTTGAAAGTAATCGCCGTCGCTCGTCAGCAAGCGCAACTCAAGAGAGGGCTGCTCGTGCCACGCCCGTTCGAGTCGTCGACGCCACACCGCCACGTCGGAGCGGTTCATGGCGGGCTGGATGCCGCCCGCGGCACGAAAGAGCTTCGGGTACGCGCACGCGGTGCGAAGCGCCAGGTATCCCCCAAGCGAAACGCCGTCGATGGAACACGCGGACGGTCGACCGTCGATTGGCAACGTGGCCTTGGCCCAGGGCACCACACGCTCCGCGAGAAACTCCATGAGCGGACGCGCGTCGTCGGGACGATGCACCTCCACGTCGGTGTAATACGGGCAAACGAAGCAGAGGTCCGGAGCGCCGCGTTTATGCCAACGCGCGTTCGCCTTCACGAGCATGCGCGAATCGCCAATGCCCGAGAGCGCGTCGGCGGCAACAGGCCCGTCGCTCGCGGACTCGAGCCACGTTCGAAGGCCGTAATCGTTCGCCCAGCCAAAGGCCCCGTCGCGCGGCGCTTTCGCTGTCTCGCCGCGGCCATGAAGCGTGATGACGAGGGGCAGCTTCTTCGTGCGTGGGTGCCGCGGTCGAAGCACCACCACCGGGCCAAGTGGCTTGGGCGCGTTCGGCACGACGTACTCTTCGACAAGCCACGAGGTGCGCGCATCGGTCGACGCAAGCGAGCGCGTCGCCCACGCCGAGGACACCATCGCTGTTGCACGCAAGAGAGCGCGCCGGTTCACAGGCACGAAGTCACCCGCCGGACCCGTCGCCGAGACCTTCGATTTGAAAGTCCACGATCGATGCCACGAGGTCGCGCTCCGCGTCCGTGAGTCCCTGGGTGATGGCCAGTGCCTCGTCACGATTCACCACGGCGGCGACCGCTTCACGCGCATCGCCTGGCCTCGCTTTTGTGGCCGCGGCATCTTGCGCGAGCTTTCGAAATTTGACGTCGCTGCTCATGGCTGACCGAGATTGTCCCGCACCCGAGCCTCGTGCGCCACGTCGATCGCCACGCGCCCGACAATGCCGCCCGCAAGCACCTGACGATGCGCCTGGGCCATCGCCTCCAAGGGAAAACGCGCGCCGATGACCGGCAGGACGGCGTCGAAACCCGCCCGCTCCGCGAAGGCAAACGCGCTGCGACTGGCCTCGATCTTTTCGTCGAGGGTGCGCGATCGGAGCACCGTGCCTCGGAGCGATGCACGTTTGCGCATGAGGGCCCCGAGGTCGAGCTCGACACGCGCATGGTCGAGGGTACCCACGACGACGATGGTTCCTTCCGGTGCGAGCGCCGCGAGGTCGCCCGCGATGTACGGCGCCCCTACGAGCTCGAGAACCATGTCCACCGTGCCCGCGAGACCCGCCGCCACAACCGCGGCATCGAGGCCACCAGCGCCCACAACCACCACGTGATCGGCACCGATCGCCCGAAGGTCAGCCGCCACGTTTTCACGACGCGTCGTGGCCCACACCTCCGCTCCGAGCGCGCGGGCGATGCGCAGCGCCATGGTGCCAATTCCGCTCGTTGCCGCATGAACGAGGACACGCTTACGGGCCGCGACGCCACCGCGCGTCACGAGCGCGTCGTGGGCGGTGACGAGGGACTCCGGCAGTGCACCGGCAACGGCAAGGCTTATGGACTCGGGCACGCGCGCACAAAGTCGCTCGTCGACCACAAGCGACTCGGCGTACGACCCGCCGCCCACGATCGCCATGACCCGAGCCCCCACCTCGAGCTGCGTGCAGGCCTCGCCCACCGCATCGACGATGCCAGCAAATTCCAAGCCCGGAATGTCCGCAGGGGACCCGGCCGGCGCAGGGTAACGCCCGAGGCATTGGAGCAAGTCGGCGCGATTCACCGCCGTCGCCACGACCCGCACGCGCACCTCGCGACCCTCGGGCTTCGGCTCCTCACGCTCGACGAGTCCGAGACCGTCGATGC
>CAIQDA010000503.1 GCA_903870415.1 uncultured delta proteobacterium | reverse complement strand
TTCCCGGCCATCCTGCGGCCTTCGTTCACGATGGGCGGCACGGGCGGAGGCATTGCCTACAGCGCCGACGAGTTCGAAGAGAAGGTGAAGTGGGCGCTGCTCCAATCGCCGACGACGGAGGTCCTCGTCGAGCAAAGCGTCCTCGGATGGAAGGAGTTCGAGCTCGAGGTCATGCGTGACCGCGCCGACAACTTCATCGTCATTTGCACGATCGAAAATATCGATCCGATGGGCGTGCACACCGGTGACTCGATCACCGTGGCGCCTGCGATGACGCTGACGGACCGCGAATACCAGCAACTTCGCAACGCTGCGAAGAAGATCATGACCGAAATCGGAGTCGAAACGGGCGGCGCAAACGTCCAGTTCTCGATGTCGCCGACCACGGGCAAGATCTACGTCATCGAGATGAACCCGCGCGTGTCGCGTTCGAGCGCGCTTGCGTCGAAGGCCACCGGCTACCCCATCGCGAAGATCGCCGCGAAGCTAGCTGTAGGATACACGCTTGACGAACTGACGAACGACATCACGAAGACGTCGGCCGCCTTCGAGCCGGTCATCGACTACGTGATCGTCAAGTGGCCGCGCTTCGCGTTCGAGAAGTTTCCAGGGGCGGACCCGCGTCTCGGCACGCAAATGAAGAGCGTCGGCGAGGCCATGGGCATCGGTCGCACGTTCTCGCAAGCCTTGCAAAAGGCCGCGCGATCGCTCGAAACGGGGCGCGACGGACTCGTGACTCTCCGGGGCCGCATCGACTACCGCACCGTGGGCGTGGCACCGAAGGCGCGTGACCTCATCATGGAGGCTCCCGTCGTCGAAGCGCTCAACCCGGACATCGCGCCCATCACCGACAGCGACCTCGCGGAGATTCTTCGAAGGGTCATCCCTGTCGCCGTTCCCGATCGCATCTTCTACTTGGTCGACGCCATCCGCGTCGGCGTCTCCGTGGACGAGATCGCGAAACTCACGGGCATGGACCCATGGTTCCTCTCGCAGTTCGAACGCCTCGTTCACACCGAGCGCACCATCGCAGAGGCCGCAGAACTTCCCCAAGGCTTGCTGCGCGACGTGAAGCGCCTCGGGTTTTCTGACAGGCAAATCGCAGCACTTCGCGGCACGAACGAAGACGAAGTGCGCGCGCTTCGCCTCGCGGCCGGGGTGCGAGCTGTCTACCCGCGCGTCGATACCTGCTCCGCGGAGTTCGTAGCGCATACGCCGTATATGTATTCGTCTTACGAGAGCGAGTCCGAGTCTGCCGCGGCGAACGGCCAGCGCAAGATCGTCATCCTCGGCGGCGGGCCAAACCGCATCGGCCAGGGCATCGAGTTCGACTATTGCTGCGTCCACGCGGTGAAGGCGCTGCGCGAGCTCGGCTTCGAGACCATCATGGTCAACTGCAACCCCGAGACCGTGTCGACCGACTACGACACCGCCAACCGTCTATACTTCGAGCCCCTCACGCTCGAAGACGTGCTGGCCATTTGCGACGAGGAAAAGCCCGAGGGCGTCATCGTGCAGTTTGGTGGCCAGACCCCACTTAAGCTCGCCGTGCCCCTCGAGAAGCGCGGCGTGAAGCTCCTCGGAACGAGCGCCGACGCCATCGACCGCGCCGAAGACCGCGAGAGGTTCGACGCGTTGCTCTCGAAGCTCGGCCTGAAGAAGCCACGCAGCGGCATCGCGCATTCGGCGGAGGCCACCATCACCGTCGCCGAGGGCATTGGCTACCCGGTGCTCGTGCGCCCGAGCTACGTGCTCGGCGGTCGCGCGATGATGATCGCCCACAGCCGCGAGGAGCTCGAGGTCTTCGTGCAACAGGCCATCGAGGCCGCGCGCGACGCAGGCTCCACCGCCATCTTGGTCGACGAATTCCTGCGTGACGCCATCGAGGTCGACGTCGACTGCGTGTGCGACGGCAAGCGTGCGGTCATCGGCGGCGTCCTTCAACACATCGAAGAAGCGGGCGTGCACTCGGGCGACTCGTGCTCGGTGCTCCCTCCGCACTCGCTGCCGCCTGATGTCGTCGCGAGCATCGAAGAGCAGACGCGCATGATGGCGCTCGAGCTCGGTGTCGTCGGCCTCATGAACGTGCAGTTTGCAGTCAAAGGTGGCGAGGTTTACGTCCTCGAGGTGAACCCGCGCGCAAGCCGCACGGTGCCTTTCGTTGCCAAGGCCACCGGTCGCCCCCTCGCCAAGATTGCCGCGAAGCTCATGGCCGGCGAGACCCTCGACACGCTCGACATCCAGGATATTCCCGTTCCGAAACACGTTGCTGTCAAAGAGAGCGTCTTTCCGTTCTCCAAGTTCCAGGGCGTTGACACCATCCTCGGTCCCGAAATGCGGTCGACCGGCGAGGTCATGGGCATCGCCGACACGTTCGCGCGCGCCTTCGCGAAGGCCATGCTCGCGAGTGGACAGCGCATCGAGGTTCCCTCGGCGACGAGCACGAAGGCACGCTACGCGTTCATCAGCGTGCGCAACGACGACAAGCCTGCCGCGTGCCTCATCGCGCGTCGCCTCCGCGCTCTCGGCTACGAGATCATCGCGACGGGCGGAACGGCGAAGGCCCTTGAGCGCGCTCGTATTCCTGCGCGCGTGGTCGCGAAGGTTCACGAGGGCTCGCCGCACATCGTCGACGTGATTCGCTCGGGCGAAGTCGGCCTTGTGGTCAACACGACCGAAGGCGCCAAAGAGGTTCGCGACAGCTATTCGCTCCGTCGCCAAACGCTTCTTTCGGGCGTGCCCTACTTCACGACGATGGCTGCCGCACTCGCCATGGTCGACGGCATCGAAGCCACGAGCGGCGAAATGGTGCGTGTTCGCTCGTTGCAAGAGTGGGCAAAGCAGAGCGACAACCGAGCGTCGTGACGGCGCGCATGCGGCTCGCTCTTCTTGCCGCCATCGGTTCCGCGGGGATCGGCTCCACCTTCTTTGGAGGTGGGTGTCGTCACGCGGAGCCTCCGCTCGCGCCTGCTGCCGCGATTGTTGAACAGCCGGCCCCCGAACCTTTTGTCGTGCACGATGACCCGTCCGACGACGCGGTAAAAGCCTGGCTATTTCCTCGCGACGAAGGCATCACGACCCTCACAGCGACGCTCAAGAGCCCGAGCGCGGACGCGGGGAGTCCGTTCGCTTTTTCCATGCCCGCAACACCGTCGGCACCGCTTGTGTGCGCCCTGCGGCTCTTGGGCGCTCGCGTAACCGTGACCGAAGCGCCGATGGTGTCGTTGCAGAATGCAAGCAGCGATGCGTTTGACGGTTCCTCGCCGCGCGCCTCGGTGGATGATGACGCCGGGGACGCCGATCGCGATGCGACTTGGGCCGACGCAGATGACGCCGCCGCGGACCAGGCCGACGCGGGCGAGAGCGACGACGCGTCGACAAGCCGCGACCCCGTGCGATGCGCGTCGGACGCGTTCGTGCTCTTGGAGCGAGGAAAAAACCTCATCGAAGTGAAGCAATACGCGGCGGCGCTCGCACTCTTGGACGAGTCGACCTGGCCGTCGCTGCTCGTGGACGATGCGCTTCGTGCGCGTGCGCGAGCCCTCGACGGTCTTGAGCGTCGTGCAGAGGCGGCTCCGCTTTGGCAAAAGCTCGCGAGCGGTCGTGGAGCGCGCGTGCAGGAGGCGTGTGTGCGTGGCGCGCGCGACCTCGTGGCCCTCGGTTCGAAAGAAGGCGCGAAGGACGCAAGGGCGCTCGTGCTGCGTGCGTACGCGGAGGCTCCTGCATGGGCCGAGGCGCAAGAGGGTCTCGACAAGCTCTTCGCGGAGGCCTCGAAGCTCGCGGGGGAAAAACCAGAGCGAGACCTCGTTACGCGCGCGAAAGAAGCGCAGGCGTGGCGCGATGCGGGCGACGACGGCAAGGCGAAGCGCATCGCGAACGACGTGGTGAAAAAATCGGGAGTCGCCGCCGGAGAGGCGTCATGCCGGGCCCGGACGGTCCTTGCGCAAGAGGCGCCGAAGGGCCAGCGCGCAGCGGCATGGAGCCACGCGATTGAGGCCTGCGGCGGGAGCGAGCTTCAGGCGGGTGCGCTGTTTTCTGGCGCGAAGGCAAGCTTCAGCGAGAAGAAGAGCGACGAAGCGAAGCAGCGTTACGAGCGTGTGATTCAGACGTTTCCCGAACACCGCCTCGCGGACGACTCGGCGCTGGCGCTAGCAAAAATACAGCTCGACGAAGGCCAAGCGGACGCTGCGGAAAAGGGTTTCGTGTCGATGGCCACCCGTCACCCGACCGGCGACATGGTGCCCGAAGGCACGTTCAAGGCGGCGCTTTTGCGCGTGCAGCGTGGAGCGTTTGAGGAGGCGAAGAGTCTTGTCCTCGACGTCGGGTCCGACGACAACGACGTGCATTGGTCGAGTGGCGGACGTGGTCGCCATCTGCGTGCATTCTGCAGTGAGCGCCTCGGCGATGTGGCCGCCGCAAAGCTCGACTACGCGGAGGTGATTCGTCGCCACCCGTATTCGTTCTGGATGCTCGCCGCCTACGCTCGCCTTCGCGCCCTCGACGCGAACGAGGCGGTCGCTGCGCTGAAATCCCTGGAATCGGCCGCGGGAGACGCGTTTGCGCCCCTCGACGATGACGCGCTCTTGCTTGCGCGCGAAGCATTCGTTGCGGGGCGCTACGACCTTTTGCGTGACCTCTCGTCCTACGGCGGTTTCGGCGCACGACCCAAAGAGGCGGGCTGGGCGTTCTCGTGGTTGCTCGACGCGGCGGGCTTCGAGACGCTCGGCCACGGACGGCCGCGCGTGCAGGGGCCGCAGTTTTTGAGTCACGCTCCCCACGGCATGGCGCGCCTCGGGTGGATGGCGAGTTTCCCGACGCCGCATGAAGAGCTCGTGCGGGCGGAGTCCACGAAGCGCGGCGTACCCTCGTCGCTCGTGTGGGCCATCATGCGCGAAGAGTCCGCGTTCAAAGTCGAGGTAAAGTCCTCAGCAAAGGCGTATGGGCTCATGCAGCTCATCGTGCCGACCGCGCAGCGAATGGCGCAAGGGGAGGGCGTTCGTCCAACGGAGCGCTCTCTCGTGGACCCGGGCGTGAACATCGCCCTCGGCACAAAGCTCCTCGGCGTTTTGCGTAAGGGTTACGGAGCGAATCCGATATTGGCGGTGCCTGCGTACAACGCCGGTGGCGGAGCGGTGAACCGGTGGCTTGAGCAACGCAAAGGCATGCCGTTCGAGCTCTGGGTCGAGTCGATTCCCTACGAAGAGACCCGCGGTTACGTGAAGCGCGTGACGACGAGCTGGCTTGCGTACGCGCGGCTTTACGCGCCGGAGGAGCTCGCGCAAGTGATGGCCAATCCCTGGCCGGACGCCGCTCCAATGAGCTCGGCGAGCGACGCGCCGTAGGGTTCCGGCTTGCGGGCGCGAAGCCCTAACGGAGGAGGCTACACGCTTCGCCGCATCACCCGACGAAGGGCAGGCGATCTCGGTAGAGCTCGTCGTGGAGGCGTTGCATGGCGGTTTCCACTTCGAGACGGCAGCGCTCGACGATGGCCTCGTCGTTTGCGGCGTCGGGGCCGAGTTCGGACCAGCGAATCGGGGCCCCGAAGGCAAGGGAACACGTGACCGGGAGCGGGAGGTACGGGACGAAGCCGCTCGTGAGCCCCCACGGGAACGAGAGCACGACGGGAAAGACGTCGGTGCGCGCCCATCGCTTGGTGCGGAGCAAACGCGCGATGGCGTCGCCACGCGTGAGGACAATCCACTGCTCTTGGGGCCCGGCGCAGATCGTGGGCACGATGGGGACGCCTTCACGGAGCGCGAGGCGCACGAACCCTGACCTGTCGCCGAGGACGACCCGCTTGCGATCGCGGAACGATCGAAACGAGTCGAGGTCTGAGCCGGGGTACACAAGGACGCCATGTCCCGCGGCGAATGCGTTGTGCGCCGACTCGTGGCTCGCACGAAGCGCCCCAAACTTTGACGCGTAAGCGCGCAGCGTGGGGTCGTCCAAGACCAGGTCGTGCGCGAGGCCGTAGAGGGCGCGATCGGGGCCGAAGTGGTCCCAAATGGCGAGGTACGTCAAGTACGACTCGGTCGTGACGATGCCCCCGTTGTGATTGCCTACGAGGAGCATCGGTCCGCTTGCAGGCACATTCTCGAGGCCGCGCACGTGCGAGCGGAAATAATGCTGCGCGATCGGGCGAAAAGCGTCGAGGAGCACGGACAAGAACGCCGGGTCGCGGAGGGTCGGATCGGTGCCCGCCATGCGATCGGCTCGATTGAGGCCGAGCGCGTACGCGCCGATTTTCGCAAGGAGCCCGGGCGGCGTGAGCAGCGAAAGCGCGTCACCGAGCGGAACTTGTGCTCGGGCACGCGAGAGCCATGACGAGGCGGCGGACGTGGAGCGCATCGCTGAAATCGTACCGCATTGTTCGCGTGGGCAGGCGACTTGGGGACGTCTTTCTGTCGATGAAGGTCGGCGGCGCCGGAACGCTCCTTTTTCGACAGGAACGACAGGAAAACCGCGGCGCTCGTTCTGCTAGGACGTGGCCGCGATGCACCTGCCCATGTCGGCGCGACTCGATGCCATCCTCTCGCTGCTGCTGCCCTGCCGCGAGCTTGCCGACGTGTGCAGCGATCACGGGCTCGTGCCGGTGGTCGCGGTGCTGCGAGGCATCGCCCAACGTGCCGTTTGCGCCGATCTGCGGGCCGCTCCGCTCGAGGTCGCGCGCCAAAACATCGCACGCGCCGCGCTTGCGGACCGAGTCATCGTGCTCCAAGGCGACGGCCTCGCGCCGCTCGTGACCCGCAATGCCGACGCGGTGGTGATCGCCGGTGTGAGTGGCGCGCTGATCGTGCGTCTGCTCGCCGCGCACCCCGAGGTGACCCGCGGCCTCACGCAGCTGATTCTCCAGCCCAACCAGGACGTCGACGTGGTGCGTGCGTGGGCGCTCGACGCCGGCTTGCATCTGTGTGCCGAGCGGATGGTCGAAGAGCGCGGCACCTTCTTTCCCATCTGTTCATTTCGGCAAGGGGAGGGCCGCGACCCGCTTTACGAGCATCCGGACTGGAGCGTGCGCGAGCTCTGCGTGCTCGGGCCGCTGCTCATCGCTCAGCGGGACGCGGCCGCCCTGCGCGCCTACACGCAGCAGCGCGACCGGCTCGGTAAGCTCGTGGCGAAAGGCTTCACGGCACGCGAACCTGAGCACGCGCTCTGGTCACGTGCGTGCGAAGCGCTCGTGCCAGTAGGGTCATGAAAAAAGGAACATCGGCCCAAATGGCCGGCAGTGGTCAGCGAAAACCCCCAAGTATTCCGCGGTCCTTGTCCCGTAGCCTTGGGCCTTCCGCTCTTTTTTCAGCAGCCTGCTAAAAAAGCTCAATATTCGGAAGGCCTCCGTGTTGCTCATCGCACGGAGCATGGCGAAGTTCGCTCGCCACGTATTCGTCGAGAACCAACGTCAGGCGCGCGGCCAAACCCGTCATCGCCTCGGCGTCGCCCTGCAATGACTGCGGAAGCTCAAGCAAAAGCTTGTTGCGTTGGGCAATGGCCACGGAGGCGCGCTCCATTCGCTGCCGAACGACGTCTTGGTATTGAATCTGGCTCAGAATCTCGCCGATGTCCGAAACGAGGGCCGTATGAAAACCTTTGACGACCTCGATGAGCGCGGCGCTTTCTGCGACCAATTCGTCATGTGAACGCTCGCGCTCCGGGCCAAGGACGGCGACTTTTTCCATGCAAACACACGAGGTTTCGTGAAGGCGGTTCACCAGGTCCACGACGGCCATCGCCCACGCCTCCGTGTCTCGGACCACCATCTTCCATTGGTCATCGACGACTTCATCAAGGCGCACATGCACGTTGACCAGCGCGGTCGCCCCGTCGACGACTCCCGACGTGTCGACAGCATTCACCGGCGTTCGGCTCGGAGTTTCGGCCCCTTCGTCCGCTTCGTCCTCGCGTCGCAAAGTTCCAGTGAGAAACGCCGCAGCCAATAGAGCCAGCGGGACAACGAGCAGGGCTCCGCCCCCGAGTGCAAGCGCGCCGACTGGGGCCGACGGTGAATGGGTCCCATTCAGAACCAGGAACCCCAAGGCCCCGAAGGCAACGCTGGACACAAGAGTCGCAAACCCGACAAAACGCCACCAGCCCGCGTCCGGCCGCCCGCAGAATACGCCACTCCGACAAGCTATATGCATCGTGAGTTCCTTAAGCGGGGAGGACTTGCTTGATGACCGCCAACAGCTGCGACGCCTCGACGGGCTTGACGAGCCAACCCGTTACCCCGGCTTTCTTCCCCTCGGCACGCTTTTCCGCCTGACTTTCGGTGGTCATCGCCAAGATGGGGATGAACCTCAAACCCGGCATCGCGCGCACGTTCTGAATCAATTCGATGCCACCCATATGCGGCATGTTGATGTCGGTAATGATCAATACGGGTTTTAGCCCGCCCTTAAGCTTATTGAGGGCAACCACGCCATCTTCAGCCTTCTCGACGACAAAACCCGCCATATGAAGCGTCGAGTTAACGGTCCAGAGCATGAGGGATGAATCATCCACAATAAGTATAGTTCTGCCCATTTTACTTTCTCCCCTTTTGAAATTACTAAATATCAACCAAGACTGACTTGAGCCATGCGGCGAAGTCGCCGTCGGCGGGCCAGGCCTTAACGCCAGGCTTTCGGGCCATCAGAACCTGCAGCGTCGCCGAATGAAGGTGCGTGCACGCAGAGAAATCGATTGTCGCCAAGGGCTCCTTCAAGGCCCAGGACAGCACGGCCTCCGCGTCGTCGATTCCGACAACCCCGCTAAAAACGGCGCATTCACTGGTGAGTTCTACTGGCATGAAAGCAGTCCCTCTACGTTCAGCACCATCAAAACCGACCCGTCTCCCATGAGCGCGGACCCCGCATACGCCGCCAGCCCGGTCAAGACCCCTGCCATTGGTTTCAGAATGATGTCCGATGTTTCCACCACTTCATCGACAATCAGCCCAACACGCTCATCGCCGTGGCGAACAAAAAGCAGCGCCAACTCATCGTCATCGTTGATGAGTTGCTCCTCGGACAAATTCAATAGCTGATTCAGAGAAATGACCGATGCTATCGAGTTTCTGAGAACCGTAATCTGACTTTGTTTGATAAGTCGAATGGCGCTCCGCCGCATGCGCACGGTTTCGACAATGCTCGCCAGCGGCACACCAAAGCGCTGGCCCGCCGACTCGACGATCATCACGTTCGTGACCGCGAGCGAAAGCGGCAAGGAGACGCGAAGGGTTGTTCCTTTGCCCTTTTCGCTTTCCACGCTGATGACGCCGTGGACGTTTTCGACTGCGGTCTTCACCACGTCCATTCCCACGCCGCGTCCCGAGAGCTCGGAGACGACGTCCATCGTGGAAAACCCTGGGGCAAAGATGAGGGAGAGCGCGTCCTGGTCCGTGATTCGCGCGAACGTCGCCTCGTCGATCAGGCCTTTCTCAAGCGCCTTTTGCTTAATGACCGCCGGGTCAATGCCCTTGCCATCGTCGCGAATGTCAATGTGAACGCGATCGGCAATCTGACGGACGCGAATCTGAAGCGTTCCCGCGGCCGGCTTGCCCGCAGCGATGCGCACGTCGGGAAGCTCAATCCCGTGGTCGAGGCTGTTGCGGACAATGTGCACGAGCGGGTCGCCAAGCGCCTCCACGATTGCCTTATCGGCCTCCGTGTCTTCGCCCTCGAGCACGAGGTGGACCTCCTTTCCGAGCTTCCGAGAGATGTCCCTCACGAGGCGGGGAAAACGCTGCATCACGAAAGACATGGGCATCATGCGCACTTGCATGATCGCGTCCTGCAGTTCTTCCGCAATACGATTGATGACCGCATATTGCGACTTGATCTCGCGCGAAAGGTCCCGAACACCGAAAACATGCTCGGCGCGACCAGCCAAATAGGGCAGGGCGTTCTTCGAGACCACCATCTCGCCAATGAGATTCATGAGGCGGTCAATCTTCGCCTGATCGACTTTAATGGTTTTAGAACTAGCCGACGAGTCCTCCGCGCGTCGTCCAAAGCGCATCTCCGAATCACCAGACATGGGACTGCGGCTCGGAGCAACCGCTGTCTCCGGTCGCAGCGCCCGCAACGATTCACCGCTCGGCGCGATCGAATGTTCCTTGTTGCTCGACGGTCCGGGGCCGGGCGGCTCGTGCAGAAAGGCTTGGCCAAGCCACGCGACGAGCGCGTCGACTGTTCCCTCACGAATGGCGAGCGCCGCAGCTGCCTCAAGCTCCGGAAGTTTCGCGCGGAAGCCTATCGCCCGCAAACAGCCGCGCAATGTCGCCACAACGCCCGCGGTCCGCCCCAAAGAGCCGTTCGCATCGAGGGGCATGCGCAATATCGCGCTCTGAATCTCCACGAGGCTCAGCACGCCGGCGAGGTCGCTTGCAGGTCCCTCATCCGCGACATCATCAACCGCAGCGACGGCTGGACCACTCGCCGGTCCGGGGAGGCTCACCTCGGCCGCGGCATCGATCCCTTGGCCGGCGCCTAGCGAATCGTCATCAATGGTTATTGCGTGCACCGGCTCCGCGTCAGGCGCAAAAGGCTCGACGTCGGGCGCCGCAAAACAATCCGCAGGAAACGCCGCGACCGAAATCTGGTCGGGAACAAAGCGGTAGTACGTATCAAGTTCCGCGCGGGAGGCGATGCTCCACACGCGGAAGACCAGGCAACAGCGGTACAGGTCCATGTCCGCGAGGGACAGCGTAGGCGCGCTCGATTCAATCGTCGCCCATAGAAGCCCCGGCGTGCCGCGCGCCTGAAAAAACGGGTCGTCGCCTTGAAAGAAACAATCGTCGACCGGCGAATACTCAAGCCAATTGAACTCTCCGCCCGCCCGCATGCCCTGCGAAGCGGCGTCCTGTGCCGACAGCGGCATCTCCGCAACCAAGCGTCGAGCATCCTCGGGCGAGAGCACGATGCGTGGAGCGGCGGCGACCTCGGGCGGCGCTTCAACCTCCGCCAAAAGAGACCTGAGCGACTCCGCCATGCGCGCCGATTGGACAGCGTAGCTCGCGTCGAGATGGCCCTTTGCGCCAATCTCGTCGCAGAGCAACCCGACAAAGTCCATCGCTTCGAGGAGACGGTCCGCCAAATCTTTTGAGAACGCGACTTCCCCATGACGAACGGCGTCCATAAGACTTTCCGCCTCGTGCAACACACGCGGTAACTCTGGAAAGTCAAAAAGGCCACTATTGCCCTTGAGCGTGTGGACAATGCGAAAAAGGACTGCCATCACCTCTTCGTCTTCGGGTGTGACCTCAAGCCGCATGAGCAATTGCCCGATGCTCAGGACAGACTCCCGTGCTTCGAAGAGAAACTGCTCCAACATGGGATTCATCGAGGCTCCCCAATCAAAAGCTTCACGAGCGACTTAAGCTCGTCGGGCTTCACGGGCTTGATGAGGTAGGCATTCGCGCCCGCGGCGTAGGCCTGCGATTGATCCGCGGACTCCGCCTCCGTGGACACCATAATGGCAGGAACCTGAGCCAGCTTCTGCTCTCGAAGCTCCCGAAGAAACCCGTAACCATCGAGCTTCGGCATGTTGACGTCCACGATGTACAGGTCGAAGGCTCGCTGCAGGGACTTCTCGATGGCCTCGATTCCGTTCACCGCTTCTTCGACCGCAAAGCCTGCGGACTCCAGAATTTTGCGATGGTACATGCGCACGGTTCCCGCGTCGTCCACGATCAGTATTCTTTTCATTTTGAGTCCGCTGGCCTTTGGTAGACTCTCGCTTCGTCGAACTTCCTCACTTTATAGAGCGAAGAAAAGCGACTCATGGATTCGGAATGCCCAAGGCATACGAACCCTTCGGGTTTGAGCGCGTCGTAAATCGTTTCGGCGGCTCCTCTGCGTGAAATATCGTCGAAGTAGATAAGAAGATTGCGACAAAAGACCACGTCAAAGTCTCGGTAATCGCGTGTGGTCCCGCGATCGGCTAGGTTCACGCGCGTAAAGTCTACGGCGTCACGCAAGTCCTGGGAGATCTGGTGCCCGTCGCCCGTGGACTTAAAGTACTTTTGAAGGAGACGAAGCGGAAGGTGCTGGACGGAGCGGTCGGAATACAATCCCGCGCGCGCCTTCGCGAGCACCTCGGTGTCGATGTCGGAGGAAATGATTTCCACATCCCATTGGTTGATTCCCGCCCAGAACTCGAGAAGGTACATCGCAATTGAATACGGCTCTTCTCCCGACGATGATGGAACCGCCCAGATGCGTATCGGTCCGTTGTCACCTTTGCGACTGACGACGTCGGGCAAAATGGAGTTCACGAGGCACTCGAACTGATACTCTTCTCGAAAGAAGTACGTCTCGTTCACCGTCATGATGTTGGTCAGGTTTTGCAACTCTTCGCCCGAAGCTTCAAATCGAAGCGTCGTGAAGTAATTCCTGAAGTTTTGAGTTTGCGTGGCCTCAATTCGCTCAACCAGCCGTTTATCCACGAAGTACCGCTTGCTTGGCTCGAACTGAATTCCGGTTTTCCTGTAGAAAAACTCGCGGAACTTCTCGAAGTCGGCGCTGGTGATTTCAATCTCAGCCATAAAGAGTTATTCTCCGCCGAGTCGCGAAAGTGCGACCTCGGCGGCAAATTGAATATACGGAACGTCGGCGTAACGTTCCTTGATCCGGTGAAGCGGTAGCCTCGCGGCCGGGGAACCGACCTCTCCGAGGAGATCCACGGCGGTGGCACATACGTTCAACTCCGGATCGGTCTCGATCACGGAGATCAGCCAACTTTCCACTTCGGGGTGGCGGAGGGATTCCAAAATGTTCACGGCGAAGATTCGCACGTCCGGATCCGGGTCCCCGAGGAGCTCGCGGATAATGGGTGCCATTTTTTCTGGAAGCTGCTTCATGGCCTCGACGGCTTCGTTGCGAAGCGATACGTGTTCGCTTCGCAGGCATTCCACGAGGCCCGTCATCGCGATGTCATCGCCGCGAATGGTGAGCGCAGTGAGAATCACTTCGCGGACGGAAGCGTCGCCTTCTTCATGAAGGCGGCCGACCAACATTCGGGACGCCGACGGGCAATCGACCAAGTCGCGGGCGGCCCATCGGCGTACATCGGCGCTCTCATCGTGCAACTGAAGCTCCAGCGCGTCGTATTCGAGCGCACGGGGGTTTGCGGTGTCTTGCTGCGTGTCTCGTGCAGCTACCTTAACGAAAGCCATGAGACTCCTTCATCGTCCGGCCCAGGCATTGAGTTGCGCGGCTATTTTGTCAGCGGGCAGAACCACGGAGGCGCCCCCTCGATCGATCAATTCGCTGGGCATTCCGAAGACCACCGCCGACTCCTTCGATTCGGCGATCGTGCGTCCGCCGCGCCTTTTGACTTCCGTAAATGCGTCGGCTCCGTCGTACCCCATGCCGGTGAGCATCACGCCCACCACACGTGCTGGCTCAAAGTGCTCAAGGACGGACCGTCCCATCAGTTCGACAGACGGGTGCCAAAGAAATTCGCGTTTCTCCGGCCTTGCGAGGACGGTGCGCTTCGACGCGCGCATCCCAAGAACCAGGTCCGCGCCGCCTTTTCCGATATAAATCGTCCCAGCCTCGAGCGGTAGAAACGAAGTCACTTCCTGGACGTTGAGGGCGCATATCGCATCGAGGCGCTCGGCGAAAGGCTTGGTGAACGCCGCGGGCATGTGCTGCGCAACGAGGATAGGCCACGGAAAGTCGCTCGGAAAAAGAGGAAGAATATCCTCCAAGGTTCGCGGCCCACCTGTGGACACGCCGATAATCACGATGCCGTCGCCCACGGACGCGCGCGACACCCTGGGGGAAATCCCGACTGCTCGCGCACGCTCGTCCCTCAGGCGCTGCGCGAGGCCCCTTGCGACAGGAGCCGCCGGTTTCAGTCGAGCTCCCGCCGCGGCGCGTACCTTCTGCACCAGGTCTCGGCCGATTTCGCGAATCGACAAGGATATGGTCCCTCCGGGTTTCGCGATGTAATCGACCGCTCCCAGGTTCAGGGCCTCGAACGTGGCCAAAGCCCCTTTCTCGGAGAGAGAGGACACCATGACCACGGCTGTTGGCCGCTCGAGCATGATATGGGACAGGGCGGTGAGTCCGTCCATTTCAGGCATGTTGATGTCGAGCGTGATGACATCTGGCTGAAAACGCTTGTTTTCTTCGATAGCTTCGCGGCCGTTGCGAGCCTGACAGAGCGTGATGTCGCGCTCAGACTCGAACATCGTGGCCAATTGGCGACGCATGAGAGCCGAGTCATCAACAATCAACAGCTTGATCACAGGCGGTTCTCGGAAGTGGAGGAAGAGTTGTGCCTGCTAAAGCCGGCGCCCATGGGCTTTGCCTTGTCGGCGACGAATCCCGCCAGCGGCTTTTCAGCGACCGTTCAGTCGTTGCAAGTCGCTGGCGGGCATCGGAAAACGTGCTTCGCGCCGTTTGTCGCCGGGCTCTTAAGTCGCGGCTTCGATCAAATGCGAGGGATCGATCAACTGGACCATCCGCTTTTGCTTTTCGAGATTCGCCATGCGCGCGAGGAGTTTGCCTTGCTCCGTCGACAAGCGTGGAGCCGCCTCGATATGAAGTTTCGGAATCATGAGAACTTCGGCGACCGAGTCGACGATGAAACCCGTGCGAACCCCATCGATGAGGAACACCATCACGCGCTGCGCATCCGAGCGCTCGACCGTGGGCATCCCGAGGCGCTGACGCAGGTCGATCACGGGAAGAACGGCCCCGCGAAGGTTAAAGGCTCCAGCGACGTACGCGGGCGCCTTTGGAACATGGGTCATCACCTCCGGAACGCGCACGATTTCCTGAACGGCCGCGATTGGGACGCCGAATTCCTCCTCGTCGAGGCGAAAGACCACGACTTGCTCGCCGTCGTCGTTCAGCTTGACGTCGTCGCCTTCGGCCGTGCCGTCGTCTGCGGTCAAGGTTTTCACTTTGGTCAGTGCCTCTCGCACAGCGGAGTGCCGAAACAGGTTTCTCGCAGAGATAATTGAAACGAGCCGCTTGCCCCCGTCGAGGCGGCAAATTTCCGAAATATCGGCGAGCTCGCCATCACGGGCGAGGAGGATGGGCATGGCGTCCACGTCGCATTTCGCAACGTGCAGAACCTCGTTGACGCTGTCCATGACGATGCCGACCGAGGCGGCGCCGAGGGACACGACCACGATGCGGCTTCGCTCGTCGGCGCTTCGAGGGGGGAGGGCGAACATCTGACGCAAGCTCACGAGCGGCAGGAGGCGGCTCCGCAGGGTCATGATGCCGACGACGTACGATTCCGAGTGCGGAACGTGAATGATCGTCTCGGGAACCTGGACGATTTCCTGAACGTCCTCGATGGTGATGGCGTATTCCTGGCCGGCAACATCGAAGCAAACAAGCTGGAGCTCGTCGTTCAGATGCTCTACTTCGGTCTCCGCATCGTCGTCGGTGCTCGTTGCGCGCGCCGCGAGATTGGTCGCCTTGGTGACGGCCGCCAGTTCGGCGAACTCCTGAGCGATGAGCTTGGCGAAGTCCAAGATCATGATCATCGCGTGTCCACTCACATCGCGGATGATGCCCGAAAGCAAGTCCGTGTTTACGGTACCTTTGATGGACTCGATGCCCTCAATCTTGTCAGGTTCAACCCCAACAACGCTTGCGACTTTGTCCACGACAAAACCGAGCGGCTGACCGAAGTCGATGACGAGCGCGCGAGTCGCGTCATCGTGGTCTTGCTCAGCGAAGCCAAAAATGCGCCGCAAACTGATGATCGGCAACACTTTGCCACGCAGGTTGGCGAGTCCGTCAATGTGCCGCGGGGCCAAGGGAACGCGAACGACGTTTGGAACCCGAATGATTTCCTGGACGGGAGCCATGTCCACAGCGAAGGCTTCGTTTCCGGCAAAGAACGTTACGAATTGTCGAATGTCGGATGCCCGCTCGGAGACAACTTCATCGTCCGCGAATCGGTTAACCGTGTCCCCAGGTGGGGCTGTTTGTTCCTGAATCGATGTCATGGAATTGGGCTCCCCAGCTCAAGCGCTCTGAAGTTCGTCAGCAAACGAGGCAATGAGCTCGATGGCCGACGCGAGTTCTTCGACCCCCTGCGACTGTTGCTTTGCAGCTGCAGCAGCCTCTGTTGCCGCCTTGCTCGCCTCTTCCGCCGCGCTTGCGATGAGCTCGATGCCCTTTTTAACCTGACCGGTCGCTTCCGCAATTTCAGCCGACGCCTTCAAAATCTCAAGCGTTCCGGTTTCCACGACCGCGATATCCGTTTCCATGACCACGAGGTTCGCCGTGCTCCCTTTCGCCGTCTCCACTTCAGCGAGCGCCGCGAAGACAATTTCTTCCAAGTCACGGCTCACAATCCCGATTTGGTCTTGTACCGCCTTGACCAAGTCCTTGATGCGGTCGGCATTCTCGGCGGAATCATGCGCGAGATTGCGAATGTC
>CAIQDA010000502.1 GCA_903870415.1 uncultured delta proteobacterium | reverse complement strand
TGCGCCCCGGCGACCACGTGCTCGTCGGCGACGACGTGTATGGCGGCACCTTTCGCATCTTCGACAAGGTGCTCAAGGACTTCGGAATCGACGCAACTTTCCTCGATCTCGGCGATCTCGCGGCCGTCGAGCGCGCGCGCAAGAGCAACACCAAAATGCTTTGGCTCGAGACGCCGTCGAACCCGATGCTGAAGCTCTTCGACATCGCCGTGCTGACGCAATGGGCGCGTGCGGCAGGCCTTCGCTCCGTCGTCGACAACACCTTCGCGAGCCCGGTGCTCCAGCTGCCTTTGTCGCTCGGCGCCGACGCGGTCGTGCATTCCTCGACGAAGTATTTGAACGGCCATAGCGACGTCGTTGGCGGCATCGTGGTCACGAGCGACGACGCCTTCGCGGAACGACTTCACTTCCTGCAAAAAGCCGTGGGCGGCGTCCCTAGCCCCTTCGACTGCTACCTCGTCCTGCGCGGCATCAAGACGCTCGGCATTCGCGTACGCCAAGCCACCGCGAACGCCCACGCCATCGCCGCGTTCCTTGAGGGGCATCCGGCCGTTGAAAAAGTCATCTACCCCGGACTTGCGTCGCACCCTCAACACGCCCTCGCCAAACGGCAAATGTCCGACGCGGGCGCGATGCTCAGCTTCGTCGTGAAGGGCGGTTTTCCGGCCGCAGATTCCTTCCTCCGTCGCGTGAAGATCTTCACGTGCGCCGAAAGCCTCGGCGGCGTTGAGTCCCTCGCCGAACACCCCGCGTCCATGACCCACGCAAGCATTCCGGTCGAACAGCGCGAAGCATTGGGCATTGTCGATGGACTCGTGCGACTCTCGGTCGGGGTGGAGCACGTCGATGACCTCCGCCAGGACCTTGCTGAAGCCCTTGGCAACGCCCTCTAAACGGAGCTCCATGAACCGCTTTGCACGCCTTCTCATCGCCGCACCCCTCGCCGTTATCGGCTGTGCCGACCCGGCGGTCGTCTTGCCCCGCGCCATCGTCGACGTGAACGTCGGTCCGAGCGCAAAGGTTGGAAGCTGCGGCTTCGTTCCGAGCGACGAGGTGTCCATCGGCTGCGCAGGTTCCGCCTCGAAGTGCGCTGGAAACAGCGAGTCGCGCTACTTGCCCGTCGCGCACGGTGGCTATATCGCCGGCGACGGAACCCCCTCGGACTCCGGCGTTGAGGTGCATGTATATTGCACCATTACGTCGTTGAACAACGCCTTCGATGTCAAGGTCAGTGCACTCCGCATCGATCCGCAGAGCCCGACGACGAGCACCGAGAAGTTCACCATGTACGGCACCATCGCCCCCACACGCGATGCGCAGCCCGTGACCGTAACCGCGAGCAATCGCACGCTCGCTAGCTTCCGCAACGGAAGCGAAGGCTGCACGCTTTCGTTCCCTGACCCGCAAATGGGCATTGCGTCGGGACGCCTTTGGGGCGTCGTCAACTGCGCGAACGCGACCATCCCTTCACAAGAGTCGCGCGAGTGCACCCTTGCCGGCACGGTCCGCTTCGAGAACTGCGGCGAGTAGTTCTCGCGTACGGTTTTTCCAGTACATTCGCGAGCGAATTTCACACGGGCCTCTGCCAACGCACTTTGAGCTTGGCAACGACCCCAAAAGTAACGTCCCATCACTTAAGCGCAGCACGCAGCGTGCCGCATGTTCAGAGGCCAGGTGAGAGCCTGCCTCCTGCGACGAGGATCGATATGCCCACTGTGATTCCCGTGTATGAATTCGTGAGCGAAGACTGGTACCCCGGCTTCCGCCCCGGCTACACGCACGCCCCATGGATCGCCGAACCGGTCGGCACGTTTAGCGCCCGCGACGAAGAGCGCTTTTGGTTTCTCGACTTCCACTGGCCCAACGGCATGACGCCGATGGACTACGTGATCATGGAAGACGCGTACGTGTGGGGCAGCCAGTCTGCCGCGCAGTCGCTTCCTCTTCCGTTCGGCAAAGGTCTGACGGCGCGCGTCGCCGGCACACACCTTTACGGCGGTGAGGTCCCCCTCGACTCCCCATGGGAGCAGGACTTCCGTGCGCAGCGCTTCGGGCGAAACCTCGCGCCGATCCTCACGAAGTTCCGTGAAATCTGGGAAACTCGCGTCCAAGAGCTCGAAGAAGCGCTGCTCTATCTCGAGAACGAAGACCTCACGGACAAGCCGCTCAACGAGCTCGGCCAGTTCCTGATCGAGGCGCGCCTCTTCTTGAAGCGCGCGTGGGAAATCCACTTCGAGCTCAAGTACCCGCTCCTCGACCAGTACTTGTCGTTCCACCGCATCTGCACCGACCTTGGAGTCGACCCCGCCGAGGTTCCAAAGTTCCTCCAGGGCTACGACAACAAGATCCTCGAAACGGACCGCGAGCTCTGGAACCTCACGAACTACGCGCGCGAACTCGGAATCGAGAACGTCTTCCGCACGAACGAGCCAGAAAACCTCTTCGCGGCTCTGAAAGTCGGCGGCCCTAAGGCTGAAGGCTGGCTCAAGAAGTTCAACTCGTTCCTTCGCGAATACGGTCATCGCACCGACGGCATCGCCGACCTCTCCATGGCCCCATGGACCGAGGACCCGACGCCGCCACTCGGCACGATCAAGACCTTCCTCCAAAAGGGCGGCACGTTCGACTTCGACAAGGCGCACCAGGCGGCCGTTGACGAGCGCGAAGCCGCCATCGTCGACGCTCGCACGAAGATGGCCGAGGACGAACTCGACACCTTCAATCAGGCGCTCCAGTACACGCAGGAAACGAACTTCGCCTGGTGGAACGACGAGCACTGCTTCTGGATCGACTTCCGCGCTCACATCCCGCTGCGCCGCGCGTGCGTCGCCGTCGCGGAAGCCGTCGGCGCTGCGCGCAAAGACGACACGCTCTTCTTGTTCTGGCCAGAGCTCATGAGCCTGGTTCGTGGCGAGAAGAAGTGGAGCCACATGCGCTGGATGGCTCACACCCGCCGTCAGTACTACCAGCACTGGCGTGCGATGCGTGCATGGATGCCGAAGATGCTCGGCACGATTCCCGAAGAAGTGCAGGACCCGATCCTCATCGAGACCCACGGTCTTCACAAGCACTTCCTCGGCGCGATGCGCAACGCGGACAAGCGAAACGAAGGCGTGCTTACGGGCATCGCCGCTTCGAGCGGTCTCGTTCGTGGCCGTGCCCGCGTCCTCCACTCGGCCGACGAGCTTCACCGCATTCAGCCAGGCGAAATCCTCGTCTGTGAGTCGACCACCACGTCGTGGACGCTCGCCTTCGGCAAGATCGGCGGCTGCGTTTGTGACATCGGCGGAACGCTCGCACACGCCTCCATCGTCAGCCGCGAGTATCGCCTCCCCTGCGTCGTCGGTGTCGGAACGGGCACCTCGCAGATTCGCACCGGTGACGAGATTGAAGTCGACGGTTCCAAGGGCGTCGTCACGGTTCTCAAGCGAAGCGCAGCGTAAGGCTTTGGCGGCCCGGGTCTCAAGCCCGGCTGCCATCGTCTAAGACTCGACGAACAAATAAGGCGCGTGGGTTTCGGCCTACGCGCTTTTTCCTTTGGTCCCCATTCCTTTGGGCCGCTTTCCTTTGGGCCGCGAACAAGATGGGGCGCGTATGCGCAACGTATGAGCATAACGCGAAATCGCTGCGTTTTGTGCCGCTAGCGTGGTGTCAGAGATTGACGTCGGGCGCGGCGGCTGGTCCGCTCGTGAACAGGAGAGCCTTGCTGGCTTCCGTGTAAAACGCATGCACTTCTTCATCTCCGACCTTTCCGAATTGGGTTCGATGCGCAACGCGGAGCGATCCGTCGGTGCGAAGATGGCACGCCTCGGCAAGGTGATCGCCGCGGGCTACGCGGTTCCACGCGGATTCGTCCTTGATGTCTCGGCGTTTCGAGACGCGATGGGCGATGAAACCATCGCGGCTGCGCACGCAGAGGCGATGGAGGGCATCCGGGTTGACTCGACGGCCGAAGAGTTGGCTTCCGTACGACCACGTATGCGCGCCGTATTCGATACGTATACGTTTCCGGAAGAGCTTTACGAGTCCCTGCGCGAGGCCCACGACGCGCTCGGCGAAGGGGTTCCGCTCGCGGTCCGATCATCGGCAATCGGCGAAGATTCTCAGAACGCGAGTTTCGCGGGGCAGTTCGAGACGACCCTCGGCGTGATCGGTTTCGATGCGATGATGGCCGCCCTTCGAAGCTGTTGGTCGAGCCCCTACTCCGCGTCGGCTCTGGCCTACCGCGCAAGTCGCGGCATGCTCGATCGCCCGATGGACATGGCGGTCGGCGTCCTCGAGCTCGTCAAGCCACGCGTGGCGGGCGTCGCGTTTTCTGTGCAGCCGGTCACGCGTCGCAAGAACCGCGTTGTCGTCGAAGCCAATTGGGGTCTCGGCGAGACCGTGGTCGGTGGCCTCGTATCGCCCGATCACGCGGAGGTCGGAAAGACCGATTTGCGCATCCTCGAATACACGGTCGGCGGCAAGCAGTGTGTCATCGCCTTCGACGAATCGCAGGGTAAAGTGCTGGAGCGCGAGACCTCGGCGGAGGACAAATCCGTGCGCTGCCTCAGCGACGACGAGCTCATGGCGATCGCCGCCACGACGGTCGAACTGGAAGATCTTTTCGGGCACGCCGTTGACGTGGAATGGGCTCTCGTGCCCGACGCGGAAGGCGGAGCGTCACGCGTGGTCGTGCTTCAGGTGCGACCGGAGACGATTCACGAAGAGCCCATGGCCGTGCGAACGAACTACGACCCGATTCAAATGATCCTCGAGCGAACGTCGCGCAAACTCTCTACGGGTGGATGACGCTCGTGCCGGGTGGTGCGACGAACGTGAACTCGCGCAGGTCGAGCGCGTCATCGAGTTTCACGTCCTCGAAGTCGAAGCGATTGCGATTTCCCTGCGCGTCGAGAAGCAGCACGCGCCTCACGTAGTGCGTCGCGGCGTCGACATAGAGCAAGACTTTTTGCACAGTCGCAAGCGGTTGCTTCGGCGTGGCCACAAGGACGATGCCGCCCGGAAAGCTCATGGCCGCGCCATCGTTGCCCTCGAAGGTGAACGTCTCCGCGAGCTTCGTTTCGCCCGTGAGAAAGCCGAGCGCTTGCGGGTACTGCGACTTGTCGACAGGCTGTTCGTAGAGCTGCTTTGAAGCCTCTTCGTAAACGCGAAGCAGCTTGCCATCGGAGACGACGCGGTTGCCCTTCGGCTCGTCGTAGGTCCAGCTCATCTTTCCGGGACGCGCAAACACGACGAGGCCCGCAGACTTCTTCCGCTGGTCGTACGCCTTCACCCAGTAGTCCTGTTTGAAGCGCGCCCGAAACGCCCGCACCTTTTCGTAGATGGCCTGCACGCGCGCGACCTCGGCGGCCACCTGCGCGTCCGGGAGTTTGCCCTTGGCGTCCGCGGCCTTCGGTGTCGCAGCTTCGCTCGCCTTCGGTGCATCGGCGGTTTTCTCCGCGTGGATCGCCTCGGTCGTCGCGGGTGCGGCGGCGGCTTTCTTCGCGCGTTTCGCCGGGGCCTCCGCGTGGGCGTCGAGGCCGCCCATGGTCGAAGCGACAATCAGGAACGAAACAAGCGAAAGCACACGCGACGAGCGAACCATGGGGCTCCTTCTTTACGCAGAAGGACGCTCTCCGACCAACTTCGATTCACGTGCGCAACCGTTTGAAGCTGTTCGCGTTTAGCGGCGTCGCTTCGAGGCGGTCGCGAGGGCAAGGGCCAGGGCCGCGGTATTCGACGCCGGCGCGCGCACGTGCGTGATCGCGATCGCAAGGGCGTCGGACGCGTCGAGCAACGGCAACTCGGTCAGACCGAGCAGCGCCTTCACCATGAGCGCAACCTGGTCTTTGTCCGCTCGACCGCTGCCCACGACGGCTTTCTTCACGAGCGTTGGCTGGTACTCGGCGAGGGGCAAATCGGCGCGCGCAGCGACGAGGAGCCCCACGGCGCGCGCATGGGCGAGCTTGGCGGCCGCTTGCACGTCCTTCGCGAAGAAGAGCGTCTCGATGGCCACCGCGTGCGGCTGGTACTCCCGAATGGCCTCGTCGAGGCGGCGTTCGATGATGAGAAGGCGCGGCCCGAGGGGACCTTCCATTCCTTCTTCGATGACGCCGTGATCGACGTGCGTGAGCCTAGTCCCGCGCCTTTCGACCACACCCCATCCAAAACGACGCGTGCCCGGGTCGAGCCCGAGCACGCGAAGCACCGCACCAGGTTGATTCACGAATTCGCGAGACGGGCGAGCTCTTCGTCCGAGAGCTCGAAATCCGCGAAAACGTTCTGCACGTCGTCGTTGTCGTCGATGGCTTCCGCGAGGTTGATGCAGACCTCGGCGTCGCGGCCAGTGACCTGCTTCTTCGACTTCGGAAGGAACGCGAGCGACGAGCTCTTCACGGCAACCTTCGCGGCCTCAAGCCTTTCGACCACGGCCATGAGCTGGTCGGGCGCCGTCGTGAGATGCCACTCGTCTTCCGCGTCCGCGTAGTCGTCGGCCCCGGCTCCGATGCCTTTGTCCATCACGTCGTCTTCGGAGATCGACGCCTTGTCGAGCACGATGACCCCGCGGCGATCGAACGCCCAGTTCGCGGTTCCCGACGAGCCGAGCACGCCGTTGTTCTTGTCGAAGATCTTGCGAAGTTCGGACACGGTGCGGTTGCGGTTGTCGGTCATCGCCTCGACGAGAAAGAGCGTGCCGCCCGGGCCCGTTCCTTCGTAAACGATCTCGTCGAAGTTCGCGCCGTCGCCATCTCCGGCACCGCGCGAGGCCGCTCGCTTGATGGTGTCCGCGGGCATTTGGCTCGCTTTCGCATCGGCGATGGCTTTGCGCAGGCGTGCGTTATTGCTCGCGTCAGCGCCACCCCCTACGCGGGCAGCTACCGTGATTTCCTTGATAAGCTTCGTGAAGAGCTTGCCGCGCTTGGCGTCGGCTGCGCCCTTCTTGTGCTTGATCGTCGCCCATTTCGAATGGCCGCTCATGCTTCACCTCGTGGCGCCACCATGTGGCGAGAGCGAGCGGGCTTAACGCGATGCGATTCTTTCAGCAAGAAGGCGCACGCGTGGTGCTTGGATTTCCTTCGATGTGCGTGTTAGCGACCGAGCCGTCATCCCGAGCGAAAACCTTGGCGTTTTCCTCGCCACGATGACGCATGATTGACGCTTTGCACCAAAAGGACAAGACGCGATGAGCGTATTTCCAAAGCCTACTTCCGGTCAGCCGATCACCATGAGCGCCTCGGGCGCCCTCCACGTGCCGAGCGAGCCGATTATTCCCTTCATCGAAGGCGACGGCACCGGTCGAGACATTTGGCGCGCGTCGGTCCGCGTGCTCGACGCCGCGGTCGCAAAAGCTTACGGCGGCGATCGCAAAATCGCCTGGTACGAGGTTTTTGCGGGCGAAAAAGCGTTCAACGCCTTCGGTACCTGGCTTCCGGATGAAACCGTCGAAGCCTTCCGCGAGTACCTCGTTGGCATCAAGGGCCCGCTCACCACGCCGATCGGCGGAGGCATTCGCTCGCTCAACGTGGCGCTGCGGCAGATGCTCGACCTCTACGTGTGCCTGCGTCCCGTTCGCTGGTTCGAGGGCGTTCCTAGCCCCGTCAAGCGCCCGCAAGACGTCGACATGGTGATCTTCCGCGAGAACACGGAAGACATCTACGCGGGTCTCGAGTTCGAAGCGGGCTCCGACGCGGCAAAGTCCTTCCTCGCGTGGCTCGAAGCGAACCACCCGAAGGACTTCAAGAAGATTCGCTTTCCGGCCACGAGCGGCATCGGCATCAAGCCCGTGTCGGCGGAAGGATCGGAGCGCCTCGTGCGCGCGGCGATTCAATACGCGCTCACCGAGAACAGCAAGTCGGTGACGTTCGTCCACAAGGGCAACATCATGAAATACACCGAAGGTGCGTTCATGAAGTGGGGCTACGCGCTCGCCGAGAAGGAGTTCGGCGACAAGGTCTACACGTGGACCCAGTGGGAGCGCACGAAGGCCGCGAGCGGCGAAGAAGCGGCGAACGTTGAACAGAAGGCGGCTCTTGCGTCAGGCAAAATCCTGATCAAAGACGCCATCGCCGACATCACGCTTCAGCAGATTCTCACGCGCCCAAAGGAGTTCGACGTCATCGCGACGCTCAACCTCAACGGCGACTACCTCTCCGACGCTCTCGCCGCGCAGGTTGGCGGCATCGGCATCGCTCCGGGCGGCAACATCAACTACGTGTCGGGCCACGCGATCTTCGAGGCCACGCACGGCACCGCGCCGAAGTACGCGGACCTCGACAAGGTGAACCCGGGCAGCGTCATCCTCTCGGGTGAAATGATGCTTCGTCACCTCGGGTGGACAGAAGCCGCAGCCCTCGTCATCAAGGGCATGGACGGCGCCATCGGCGGCAAGCGCGTCACGTACGACTTCGCGCGTTTGATGGAGGGTGCAACCGAGATCAAGTGCAGCGAATTCGGCGACGCCATCATCTCGCATATGGGCTGAACGTCTTCGGCGAAAGGTCCTCGTTCGCCTCGTGCAAGCAAGGTTTCCTCTTCAGGGCTCAGGTGTTTTCGCATCGCGAACGCCTGAGCCTTCGCTGTTTCGAAGTTCGGCAGCGACCTCGGCCTCGGCCCGCGCGCGCTCGAGAACACGCAACGCCTGCTCCGCATTTCCCGCCCGAGCCGCCAGCTCCGCGATCTCGCCTTCGTGCGCCCGACGCACGTCGAGTTCGGTCTTCATCGCGCGATGCACCTCGACGTTCGCGATGTACTGCGCGACCCGCGCCTCGAGCTCGCCCGAGTGCACGGGCTTTTGGAGATAGTCGTTCGCGCCCCGACGAAGTCCGTCCATGACGTCGTCGTGTTCGGTTCGCGCGGTGAGCAAAACAATCGGAAGCGTGCCCGGATCGAAGCGGCGGCGAAGCACGTCGACAACCTGCAATCCGCTCATGCCCGCAAGCGCGACGTCCATGAGGACGAGGTGCGGAGGCCCCGCCGCGAGGATCGTGTCGATCGCCGATTCGCCATCCTGCGCGAGCCAAACCTCGAACCCTCGCCGCTCGAGCGCTTGGCGCATAAGCACGCGCGTCGTGTCGTCGTCGTCGACCACGAGAACGGAACGGCCGCCCGCACCGGTCCGCACGGCCCGAGTCTCGACCGATCCGATGGCAATTTTCGCGGAGTGAAACTCGCCCGTTGCCCGCGAATGATCAGCGATTCCGACCGCTGGAAGCGCGAGCCGAATCGTGGCTCCAACCTCCGCGGTCACCTCCACGGTCAAGCTTCCTCCATGGCGATGCGCCGTGCGTCGCGCGGTCGAAAGACCCACGCCGATGCGCGTCGCCGGAAGACCTCCGCCAACGAGACGGCGCACGGTGTCGAACGGCGAGATGAGCGAACCTGGGTCCAGGAACCGTCCATTGGCCGACACCACAACGATGGCAAAACCCCCTTCGTAACCAAGCGAGACGGAGACGGTTCCGCTCTCCGCGTAGGTCGCCGCGTAGCCAAGAATGCTCACGATCGCGCGCTCAAACCGAGTCACGTCACCAAAGAGCGCAGGCGCGTGTTCGGCGACGGTGACCCGCACTTCGAGAAACCGCCTCGAAAGCATCGGGCGAATCGTCTCCACGGCACGGCGCACAAGGAGCTCGGCGTCCATCGCGTGACCGTCGCTCGCGGGCGAAGCGTTCGAATCATCGCTCATGTCGCTGAGCTCGTTCGCGAGGTACGCAATGCGACGACCGTTGTTCGCCACGAGCTCGAACGCGAGACGAATTTCGTCCGCCATTCGCCGTCCGTGCGTCGTCACGGTGCCTTCCGCGAGAGCCACGACCGCTGCGCTCGGCTGAAGCAGCTCACTCGATGCACTCTGCATGAACTCGGAAACGAGCTCTCCTTGTTCGCGAAGGTCTTCGTTGACCTTGTCCACATCGCCGACGAGGGACTCGGCCGTCGCGATTGCCGCGGCGTAGCGCATGGCCACGAGCACCGACTGCGAAAACACGAACACGACCGTCGCGAGCGGCATCAACTCCGGCGAATGCGCCAACCCCGAACTGCGGACGATGTCGAGGAGCGCGCCTGCAAACAGCGCCACGAGGCCCGTGCGCATCGCGAGCGTCGCGAGGGGTTCGGTCGGGTCCTTCCAGCGAAGAGCAGAGGAGAGAAGGAGCGCGCCCACGAGCACTGTGTACGCCTTCGCCGCGACCGCGACGGGCCCGGTCATGTAGACTTGCGGCGCGAACACGATCGCGAGCGCGAGGACCATCGCGCTTGCGTAAACCCAAGGCCGCGCACGCCGCGGCAAGCCGAGCGTGCCATCGAAGAACGCGTAACCTGCAGCGACCCCAAGCGGCATCGCGAGGTACTCGATGGTGAGCGAAACGGAATAGATCCACGGCCGCGGAAACGTCGCCTCAAGCATGTGTATGCTCGCGAGCGACCGTAGCGCGAGGACGGAAACGAACAACGCGAGCTCCGTCGAGCCCGCCAGCGATTTGCGCAGAACCGACAAGACGAGCGCGCCTGCGAGGAGGCCGAGGAGGACGCCAAGGCCCCCCACACGCAGCGCCAGCGATTCGTTTTGCGCACGAAGCACAGCCGACGGAGACCCCACCGCGAACAGCCCGTTGACGTTCGCAATGCCCCAATCACGCGGCGACACAGCCACCTCAAGGCGCACGCGTTTCGCGGACGGGAGCGTGAGCACTTGCCAGAAGTTCACTTCTTCGACTTCGTGCAGATTGCAACTGACTCGCCCGACGTGAGCCTCCACGGTCGCGCCATTTCCGTCGAGAGCCGCCGCACGCACGCGCGCATTGAGCGCGGCGTACGAGAACGCCAACTGAGCGCCATTACTCGGCATTTCGATGGTCATGCTGAGCACCGCACACCCGGCGCCATCGAGGATTCCGAAGGGGCCACGCGAGGGCCAATGACGACCGAGGTTGCCCGGCACGTGCGTGGTCATTCGCGCGCTGTCACCGGCGCCCGCCTCCACGATCGGTTCAAGGCGATCCCAATCGACGCGGTAGTCGCCATGCGGAACGAGCACACCCTCGCCGCTCCACGCACGCAGATCGAGAACGCCGCCCTCGACGGGCACCACGGTCGATGACGTGCATCCTGCAATCAAAACCGAAAGCGCCGCGACGAGCACCAGAAGGAACCGCCGACCGGCTCGCATTCCGAGCGACGGCAACACGGCCACACGCGCACGAGTCTTCATGGCGAACGCATGTTTGACGAGAGAAAGTGCTGCATCCGCGCGATTGGCCAACTGCGCACAAACGACTCACGATCCGGGCGCGCGACCCACCCGAGGTGCCCTCCGCGCTCGGTCTTTTCGACGTGAAGGTTGGCGGAGACTCCGCGCGCGAGCACGGCCTCGGTCACCGCGGCAGGAACCATCGGATCGTCTGCGGCGTAGAGGAAAAGTGTCGGGCGACCGAGCGTCGACAAGCGTGGCGCCACGCTGGAACGTTCGTAGTAATCGCGTGCTCCGAGGAACGCGTGCATGCGCGCCACGACAAGCTCGTCGTAGTCCCACAGGCTTCGCACCCGCAGAAGCTCCTTGCGCGTGCACGGAATCATGTCCGGCCTCTGCTCGATCATCTCCAAGGTCTGCGCGACGAGCGACACGACGACGAAGCCATGAAACGGAAGCGCTGCGGGGCGCGCAAGATACTTCACGGTCGCCGCAAGCTCGACCGGTGCCGCAAGCGCGACCACGGCTTTGAGGTTGCCAACGCTCATGGTTGCCGCGTCCGCCGACACATGAAGCGACAAGTGTCCGCCGAGAGAAAACCCAATGAGTGCGAGATCGCCTACGCGACGGTCCCGCGAGAGTTCGTTGCAAGCTGCAACCACATCGCTGGAGAGCCCTGCGTGATAGCGCGTGTCCCACTCATCGGCGCTCGTGCCCGCCCCGCGCAGGTCGAGACGAACGACGTGGTACCCGGCGTCATAGAGCGCCACGGCCGCACGCACGAGGTACGCGGCCTCCGCACTGCCGCCCACGCCGTGCACAAGGAGCGCGGTTGGGTGATCGACGCTGTCGCGATGCCACCACGCGTGCCCGTGAAGCGCGCTTGCGGTTCCCGGTACCGCGAGACGAAGGCGCTCGCTCACTTGCGGCGCGAAGTAGCCTGGAGGCGCCCAAAAAGGCACGGCGGCACCCAAGGTTTGCACCCAACCGTGCGCGATGGTTGGAGCTGGAAAAAAGCTGTCCATTCGTGCGTCACTCATGAATGAGGTGCTAATCGCTAGCGCCGCGCGGCTCGCCATGGTCTACGTTCCGCCAAGATGCCGACGTTTCGACGCTACACCGTTCAAGCGCGCCTGCCCTCCTCTCTCGAACGCCTCCGTGCGTTGTCGGGAAATCTTTGGTGGTCCTGGTCGCCCATCGCCCAAAACCTTTTTGTAAAGATCGACCCCGAACTTTGGGAAGAGGTTCACGGCAATCCGTTCGAACTTCTTTCGCGCGCCTCGCAACAGCGACTCGACGAACTCTCGACGGACGATATTTTCCTGAGCCAGCTCGACGCGGCTTGGGATCGTTTCGAGAACTACATGCACCAGCCCGGCTGGTTCTCGCGCCACTTCCCTAAAGAGAAGAACACGCGAATCGCCTACTTCTCGATGGAGTACGGGCTCCACGAATCGCTGCCGATCTACAGCGGCGGCCTCGGCGTCCTCGCGGGCGATCACTTGAAGACTGCAAGCGATCTCGGCTTGCCTCTCGTCGCGGTGGGCCTTGCCTACGCCGAGGGTTACTTCCGCCAAGTGCTGAACGGCGACGGCCTTCAGACCGAGCGCTACCCGATCAACGACTGGTCGATGCTCCCGGTCAAGCCCGTGTGCATGCAAGACGGCCGACGCCTCATCATCGACGTCGCGTACCCGACCAAGGTCATTCACGCGCAGCTGTGGCGCGTCGACGTCGGACGGGTTCAACTTTACCTTCTCGACACGAACGTCGATGAGAACGCGAAGGAAGATCGCGGCATCACGGGCCCGCTCTACGGCGGCGACCACGAGTTCCGCGTTCGCCAAGAGATCATGCTCGGCATCGGCGGAGTCCATGCGCTCGAGGCACTCGGCTTGCGCCCGAACGTGTGCCACTTGAACGAAGGCCACTCGTCGTTCCTGACGCTCGAACGCATCGCACGCGTCATGCGCGAGAAGAAGGTTTCGTTCGACGTCGCCCGGGAAGCCTGCGCGCCTGCGAACCTCTTCACGACGCACACGCCTGTGCCCGCCGGCATCGACATGTTCGACCCGGCGATCGTGCGGAAGTACCTTGAGCATCATCGCCGCGAGCTCGGACTCACCGAGACGGAGCTCCTCGCGCTCGGCAAGTCCGCTACCGCTCCGACGGCTTTTTCCATGCCGATCCTCGCTCTCAAAACGAGTGCACACTGCAACGGTGTGAGCGAGCTTCACGGAGAGGTGTCGCGCACGATGTTCAAGTCGCTGTGGCCCGACGTGCCCGAGCACGAGGTGCCCATCGACGCGATCACGAACGGCGTGCACATTCCATCGTTCATCTCGGACGAACTCGGTGCACTCTACAGCCGTTACCTCGGCGAACATTGGACCGAGCACTTGGACGAAGCCGCCACCTGGGCGAAGCTTCAATCGGTTCCCGACGCGGAGCTTTGGCATACCCACGAACACCGTCGCGCACGCCTCGTCGTCCTCGCGCGTCGCTGGCTCGTGCGTGCAGCCAAGCGCCGCGGTGCGTCTGCGGAAGAAATCGGCACGTGCCAGGAAATGCTGGACCCGCACGCGCTCACGATCGGATTCGCGCGACGGTTCGCGACCTACAAACGCGCCACGCTGATCTTCCAAGACCTCGAGCGCATCTACAAGATCATCGGCAACACGAACCGCCCCGTGCAGTTCATCTTCGCGGGCAAAGCGCACCCGCAAGACAAGCCCGGCAAGGAACTCATTCGCAGCATCGTCCACGAGATGCGCGACCCGAAGCTCTGCGGCAAAGTCGTGTTCATCGAGGACTACGACATGCGCATCGCACGAGCGATGGTCTCGGGCGTAGACGTGTGGCTCAACACGCCCCGTCGCCCGATGGAAGCCTCCGGCACGAGCGGGATGAAGGCCGCCGCGAACGGTGCCATCAACCTCAGCATTCTCGACGGCTGGTTCGCCGAAGCGTGGCGCGATCATGGACGCGACGCGGGCTGGGCCATCGGCAATGGCGAAGAAGTGACCGACGATCGCGGCGACCGCCTCGAGTCCGAACGTCTCTACGAACTGCTCGAGGGCGAAGTGGTTCCGCTCTTCTACGATCGACCGACCGCGGACAAACTCCCGCGCGCGTGGATCAAGCGCATGAAGAGCTCCATCGCGTCGAACGCGGTTCGCTACAACACCGTGCGCATGGTTCGCGAATACGCGGAACGCTTCTACGTGCCCGCGGCGCGCCTCGCCGAAAAGGTGACGGCGAACGACCTCGAAGGCGCCAAGGACCTCGTGACGTGGAAACAAAAAGTTCGCGCCGCGTGGCCATCGGTCGCGATCGAATCGGTCGACGTCAGCACCAAGGACGTGATTTCGGTTGGTGATTCGCTGCACTTCACGTGCACGGTGAACCTCGGAACGCTGACCCCCGAAGACGTACGCGTGGAGGCTTACTCCGGCGCGCTTCGCGGCGAACTGTCCCCGTCGAAGGGCCACACGACCCCCGCAACGGTTGTCGAGAATCTCGGCAAGGGTCGCTACCGCTACGCGGCTTCCGTGCCCACGCGCGAGAGCGGTGAACATGCGGTCGCGGGAAGAGTTCTTCCCACGCACGCGCTCGTGCCGCATCCGCACGACGTGCACCTCATCCAGTGGGCGTAAGCTATCCCCCGATGGCGTCGCACATGCCCGACGCGCGTTGACACCCGAACGGCTCCCCATCTCACGATGCGGGGCCGTTTTTTCGCGCTTGCGCCACGCGCACACCACGCCGCAACCCCTCGCCGCACCCTGCTACGGTGACCGCCGTGCGACCGCCTCGACGAACTCTTTCTCTCGCGCTCCTCGCGGCCTCGATCGCCCTCGCGGCCATCCCGACGGTCACGTGCGCCCGTGGACGCCATCGCCATCACGCCGCGCCTTCGCACGACGTCCACGTTCAACCGGCGGCGCCTTCCGCGAGCCTCGAAGCGAACGCGTTTCGTTACCGGCAACTCGCGATCGGCCAAGGCGACTCCGCGCTGCTCGAAACGGGAGATGGCCACGCGGCCCTCGTGGACACCGGTCCCGAAAGTGGCGCAGAGGCGCTTGCCGCAACGGTCAAATCGCTCGGAAAACGCTTGGATTTCATTCTCATCTCCCACGGCCACGTGGACCACTACGGCGGCCTTCGCGCGGCGGTCGGTGCGGGCAACCCCGAGTCGTTCATCGTTCCGCACGCGCCCGAAGAAGGCGTCGAATGGGCACGCACGCTGGCGTGGCTCCGCGGGTCCGGAGCACGCGTCGTCGAAGGCCAAGTGAGTTCGACGCTCTCGCTCGGCGCGAGCGTGGGCATCACCGTTCTCGCACCCTCGACGCCCGCCATCACGCGCTCGCGCAGCGATGTGAACGCAAACGGCCTCGCGGTTCGTGTCGACCATCATGGTGCAACGTACACGCATCGTTTTTTGATGACCGGCGACGCGGAGCTCGAAACGGAAGCGCGCCTCCTTGATTCGCCCGAATCGTTGAAGGCCGACGTGCTCAAGGTCGCCCATCACGGATCGGCGTTCTCAAGCTCGCTCCGCTTTCTCGAAGCCGTCGCGCCGGCGTACGCGCTTGTCTCCGCGGGCGAAGGCAACGACTACCACCACCCGCATGGTGCCGCCCTTGAGCGAATCCTAGGCGTGGGCGCACGCATCCTTCGCACGGACCTCCACGGAACCATCACCATCACGAGCCGCGATGCGGGACTCGAAGTCGCCACGGAGCACGAAGTTACCGACCATGCGGAGAACGTCGGCGCCGATGGTGGCGAAGAACATCTTCCCAAGCGGCACCGTCCGAGGCATAAGTCGACCGTCCATTGAGGGCCGGCACCCCGGCTCGGCCCCGGGACATGCACATCTGCACCTTGACGGGAAGCCGTGTTCGTGTAGTGTGCCGCCTCCCGAGTCGCGGCTTTTCGCCGCGCATCCCCGAAAGACCTCGCATGTCCCTCCCGCCCGAGCAGAAGAGCGAAATCGTCGCGAAGTTCCGTAAGCATGAATCCGACACGGGCTCGTCGGAAGTGCAGATCGCCCTGCTCACGGAGCGCATCACGCAGCTCCAAGACCACTTCAAGACGCACGCGAAGGACCACCACTCGCGCCGCGGTCTTTTGAAGATGGTTTCGACCCGCCGAAGCCTCCTCGACTACCTCAAGCGCACGCAGCTCGCGCGCTACAAGGCCGTCGTCGCCGCGCTCAATCTCCGCAAGTAACGCGTTCGCGTCCTTCGCTCGCACGCGCGCCTGCTCGTCAGGTCCCGCGTGAGAAGCGTGCACCCTGCAACGGTTCGTCCGTCCGGGGTATGGCACCCGAAGGTCCGCGCGACACGACTTCGAAAGCGGTGTCTCCCGTCCAAGGAGCACCGCTTTTTGCTTTCCATACGACGCGCACAAGGCCGGCCTTCGCGACCTTTGGGTTTCGCGTGCGCTGTGCTAGCGAGCCCCGTTATCAACGGCCGAGCGCCAAGTCCTCGACCCTCGTTTTCTGCACGAAACGCAACGACAGCGCGCGTTTTGCCTAGAAACCGGGGCCCAAGGCTTACCGCTCGACCGCGTCAGGGCCGCACGTAGCGGTCGAGTCATCCTCATGGCCTTTGTACGCGAATCGGTTCTCATCAACGGCAAGCCCCTCACCTTCGAGACGGGCCGCATTGCCAAGCAGGCGCAGGGCTCGGTCCTCGTCACCTTCGGCGAAACCGTCCTCCTCGTCACGGTGTGTGGCGGCGACGTGCGCCCGGGCATCGACTTCTTCCCTCTCACCTGCGAGTACCTCGAAAAGTCCTTCGCCGCAGGCAAGATCCCCGGCGGCTTCTTCAAGCGCGAAGGCCGCCAGCGCGACGAGGAAATTCTCACCTCGCGCCTCATCGACCGCCCGTGCCGTCCGCTCTTTCCAGAGGGCTACAAGAACGACACGCAGATCATCGCGACCGTCCTCTCGACGGACAAGGAAAACCCGACCGACGTCCTCGCCGTGTGCGGCGCCTCGCTCGCGGTTCACCTTTCCGATATTCCTTGGGACGGCCCCATCGCCGGCGTGCGCGTGTCGCGCGTCGACGGTCAGTTCATCGCGTTCCCGACCATCGCGGAGCAAGATCGCTCGGACATCGACCTCGTCGTTGCATGTACGAAAACGGCCATCGTCATGGTCGAAGGCGGCGCCGCGGAAGCCCCCGAAGGCGACATCATCGACGCGCTCATGTTCGCGCACAACGCCGCGCAGCCCATCCTTGAGCTGATGGAAAAGCTCCGCGCGGCCGTCGGCAAGCCCAAGAAGGCGTTTGTCGTTCCGCAGCTCGACGAAGCCATCGCCAAGCGCGTTTCCGAACTCGTCGACGCACCGATCGAGAAGGCCTCGCTCATTCGCGCCAAGAAGGAGCGCTACGACGGCTACTCCGCCGCCAAGTCGGCGATGAACGCCACGCTCCAAGCCGAACTCGGCGCGGAAAAGTTCGCCGCGAACGAGAAGCTCATCAAGGGCGAGTTCGACGATCGCAAGTACTACGTCGTTCGCGACTACGTGCTCCGTGAGCAGAAGCGCATCGACGGCCGCGAGATGGACCAAATCCGTCCGCTCGCCATGGAGGCCTCCTTCCTTCCGCGCACGCACGGTTCGGCGCTCTTTCAGCGCGGCGAAACGCAGGCGATCGTCACAACGACGCTCGGCACCTCGTCCGACGAGCAGAAGATCGACGCGCTCAACGGCGAGCGCTGGAAGCGCTTCATGCTCCACTACAACTTCGCGCCCTACAGCACCGGCGAGTGCAAGCCGCTCCGTGGCCCAGCTCGCCGCGAAACCGGTCACGGCGCCCTCGCCGAACGCGCGCTTATGCGCATGATCCCCGAGCACGAGAAGTTCCCCTACACGATCCGCGTCGTCTCCGAGACGACCGAGTCGAACGGCTCCTCGTCGATGGCCGCGGTTTGCGGCGGCACGCTCTCGCTCCTCGACGCGGGCGTTCCTATCAAGGCACCGGTCGCCGGCATCGCCATGGGCCTCATCAGCGACGGAACGCGCACCGCGATCCTCAGCGACATCCTCGGCGACGCAGACCACCTCGGCGACATGGACTTCAAGGTGTGCGGCACGTCGAAGGGCGTCACCGCCATCCAGATGGACATCAAGATCGCAGGCCTCTCGCGCGACATTCTCCAGCGCGCGCTCGACCAAGCCCGCGAAGGTCGCCTCTTCATCCTCGGACGCATGCTCGAGACCCTCTCGACGCACCGCGAAG
>CAIQDA010000501.1 GCA_903870415.1 uncultured delta proteobacterium | reverse complement strand
TGAACAAGGTCGACCGCGCAGGGGCGGCAGGCGTCGTCGACCTCGCCACTTACTGGTTTCCGCAGGGTTTGCGAGGCGGCGGCCCGTCCGTTTACGAGCAAGCCGTGCCGAAGGTCATTCTGTTCGACCAGTGACTTTGTCGTCCGCAACAAACGTGCCTCACGGGTGACCTGGTACCTTCAGAGCGTGGCGGCGGCTGGGGCCAGTTCCCAAAGGGCCGCGGCCGGGCGGCGTCTTAGGGTGGCGGCCTTGGCACAAAGCGAGACGAAGTACCCGCGCGGGGTATGGGGCACGTCCACGACCTCGACCCGAAGGCGTAGCGGGCTGTCTTTGCGCACGAGTTCGGGCACGATTCCAACGCCGCACCCGAGACCGACCATCGCCAATATGGCCTCGTTTCCATCGACCTCCGCGTAGACCTCGGGCTCGATGCCGCGCTCGGCGAACCACGCATCGACGCGCTCTCGTTCGATTCCGCGCCGGGGCAACACCACCGGAAGCTTGTCCCATCCGCGCTTGCCGCCACGTGCGCGAGCGCCGAGCTCTTTGTCTGTGCGCGGCGCGATGAACGCCAAGTCCGTGCGCGCGAGACGCACGAAGCGAAGCTCTTCGGAGGGGACATCGGGCTCCGGTACGACGGCCACGTCCACGTCGTCGCTTTCGAGACGCTCGATGCAGCGCACCGCGTCCGACGTGCCGATTTGTAGCTGAATGCCAGGGAAACGGCTGCGGTAGCGCGCCAAGAGCTTTGGCAAGACCGAGTGGCACGCTGTCACCGTGCAGGCGATGCGAAGTTCACCGGTGGGCTCGGCTTCTTCGGACGCGAGGGCTTCGCGGAGGCGCGCTTCGGCGGCGAGTTGCGCACGGGCGTGGTCGCGGAAGATCTCTCCGGCGCGCGTGAGGGCCACGCTTCGCTTGGTCCGAAGGAATACCGACTGACCGAGCTCCTCCTCGACGCGCTGGATGCAGCGGGTGAGGGCGGAGGCGCTCATGTGCAACGCTGCGGCGGACCTGGCGAAATGCAGGGTGTCCGCCAGGTGAAGGAAGGCTCGAAGTTCGTGGCTCGTGGGCATTGTTGCGTTCAACGCAATTGTTTCTACCAAGAGTAGGCATGAGCGCAACATTGGTTTCGAGCCCGCGCGGGTCTATACAACGATGACCCGGACGGCCTCGCGGCGCGTCCTCACCCACGAGGCCCCATGTCCCGACAGAACTATTTCAACACGCTGACCATGGCTCAGAAGCTCGACCAGCTCGGGCGCTGCCGGGTCATGGCGCGCAGCGAATTTACAGGCATCGAGAAGCTCCGCGGGTCGAAGGTCGTCATCGTGGGCTGCGGCGCGCAGGGCCTCAATCAAGGCCTCAACATGCGCGACTCGGGGCTCGACGTCAGCTACGCGCTCCGCGCCGACGCCATCGCGGAAAAGCGTGCAAGCTACACGAACGCGACGACGAACGGCTTCAAGGTTGGCACCTACGAGGAGCTCATCCCGACGGCGGACCTCGTCTGCAACCTCGCGCCGGACAAGCAGCACGCGGACGTGGTCCAAAAGGTCATGCCGCTCATGAAGACCGGCGCCACGCTCGCCTACAGCCACGGCTTCAACATCGTCGAGGAGGGTCAGCAAATCCGCAAGGATCTGACGGTCGTCATGGTCGCGCCGAAGTGCCCGGGCACCGAGGTCCGTGAAGAATACAAGCGTGGCTTCGGCGTGCCGACGCTCATCGCCGTGCACCGCGAGAACGACCCGAACGGCGACGGTCTCGAGATCGCAAAGGCCTACGCCGCGGCCACGGGCGGCGACCGCGCGGGTGTCCTCGAGTCGAGCTTCGTTGCTGAAGTGAAGAGCGACCTCATGGGCGAGCAGACGATCCTCTGCGGCATGCTGCAGACGGGCTCCATCCTCTGCTTCGACCGCATGGTCGCCGAGGGAATCGAGCCGGGGTACGCGTCGAAGCTCATGCAATACGGCTGGGAAACCGTCACCGAGGCGCTCAAGCAAGGCGGCATCGCGCTGATGATGGACCGCCTTTCGAACCCCGCCAAGCTCAAGGCCTTCGAGCTCGCCGACGAGCTTCGCACGCTCATGCGCCCGCTGTTCCTCAAGCATCAAGACGACATCATCACGGGCGCCTTCAGTGCCTCGATGATGGCCGACTGGGACAACGGCGACAAGAACCTCCTCGGCTGGCGCGCGGCCACGAACGACACGGCCTTCGAGCGCACGCCCGCGGGCTCCGTGAAGATCGCCGAGCAAGAGTACTTCGACCACGGCGTGCTCATGGTCGCGATGATCAAGGCCGGCGTCGAGCTCGCCTTCGAGTGCATGGTCGAGGTCGGTATGAAGCCCGAGTCCGCGTATTACGAGTCGCTCCACGAGACGCCGCTCATCGCGAACCTCATCGCGCGCAAGAAGCTCTACGAGATGAACAAGGTCATCAGCGATACCGCCGAGTACGGCTGCTACCTCTTCAGCCACGCCGCCGTTCCGCTCCTCAAGGAGTTCATGGCAAAGCAGCGCACGGACGTCATCGGCAAGAGCTTTGCGGCGGGCAGCCAGCACGTCGACAACCGCAAGCTCCTCGAGGTCAACAAGGCCATCGAGGCGCATCCGGTCGAGAAGATCGGCGCGGTCCTTCGCGGGCACATGACCGCGATGAAGCAAGTCGCCGTCGGCGGCTGACCAGGCGCGAGCACCATGCACGTCGCCGTCGAACCGAGCACGTTGTCCTCGGGGCTCACGCTCCTGACAGGCCCAAACGGCTCGGGAAAATCCACGGCGGCGCGCATGCTCGTGGCGCGCATGGAAGGCGCGGAGCTTCTCTCCGCCGAGTCGCAGCAAGCGTTCTACGAAGCAGAGCTCGCGCGCGACGAGAGCAACTTTCAAGAGGCGGTCGACACGGGGACGACCGTGGGTGCGCTCCTCGGTGCGGCCGCGCGCGCTCATCCTCTCGTGCACGGATTCCGCCTCGAGGCGCTTTGGAATCGCGGCTACCGTCTCCTCTCGACGGGTGAGGCGCGCAAGGTGCTCCTCCTTGCATCGGTGCTTCGTGCGCCGCCGCTCCTCGTCCTCGACGACCCGTTCGAGGGTCTCGACGTGGCGTCGTGCACAGAGCTTGCGCAAGCGATTTTGCAGGCGTCCACGCAAGGCGCCGTGCTCGTCGTGGGCACCTTCGCGCCCGATCATTTGCCGTTTCCGATCGACGCGCTCCGCGAGGTCATCGTCATCGAACAGCACGCCGTGGTGTTCCGCGGATCGGCACCCAAGTGGCGAGCGCGTGCGCGCGAGGAGCGGCGTTCGCATCCGTTGCCGCCGGTGCACGTCGGGTCATTCTACGCCGCCGCCGACCCGACCGTGCCGATCGTCGACCTCGTGCGTGGGCGCGTGGCCTACGGCGACGAG
>CAIQDA010000500.1 GCA_903870415.1 uncultured delta proteobacterium | reverse complement strand
TTGACGGCCTGTAGCGGCGGGTCAGTTGATGCAGGCACCGTTCACGCAGCTTGGTGAGCCGCCGCCCGCGGGAGCGGAGCAAACCGTTGCGCACGCGCCGCAGTGGCTGGCGTCCGTGGCGAGAGCAGCCTCGTAGCCGTTGTTGTCGTTGCCGTCGCAGTTGCCGAAGATCGTGCTTGAGGCGGGTGTGACCGAAGAATTCGTAGTTTGCTTCTCGGCTTTCGTCGGCGGAGCCGGAGTCGACCCATCTCCGGCGCTCTCTCGCCCTTGGGTGGCGCGCTCGAATGATTGTAGAGGTCTCGCGTGGAACCGCGCATCGCCCAAGAACTCTCCGACGCCCTCGATGCCCTTGAGGCTCTGTTCAAGAACCCCGAGGCGACCGCGGCGATGACCGAGGCCGGGTTGAACGCCAGTCTTGCGCTCGTTGCGACCCACGGCCTTCGTGCCTATTTGCTCGGCTCGAAGCTCGCAGCCGCGGAAGACTTCGAAACGGTCGCAGAAGAGATTCGCATGCGCGCCGCGGGCCCCGTGCTCGGCTCCGTGTCGTGAGGCCAGGGGCGCCGATCGCTCGTGCGCCTCGATGGCTTTGGGCGCTGTACGCCGTCTTCTCGACGCTTGCGCTCCTTGTACTCCTCACGTTTTCCTTCGGCCGCGACCAGGGCATTTACGGCGTGGTCGCCGAGCGATGGCGCCACGGAGTCTGGCCCTACGAGGGCGCGTGGGACTTCAAACCACCAGGTATTTTCCTTATTTATGTGGCCGTCCAAGGAACGCTCGGTTCGAGCGAGTGGGCCCTTCGCGCAGCCGAGGCTCTCGCCACCGTTGGACTTCTCGCAGGCCTTCACGCGTACGCCTGCCGCGTCCTGCGCTCGGAGGTCGTGGGGCTTGTGGCAGGAATGCTTGCACTCCTCACGCATATTCAGCTCGACTTTTGGCATACGGCGCAGCCCGAAACCTTCGGCGCACCGCTTCTCGTGGCCGCGCTTTTGTTGTCGGACCTCGAAGGCGCTTGGGCGTCGATTCTCCTCGGATTGGTTGGCGGTTTCCTGTTTCTCGTGAAGCCGCCGCTCGGCGCTGCCGCCGCCATGCCGCTCGCTCTTCGCCTGGTGCAGGGACGCGCATCGTTCGGCCGCCTTTGCGTTGCTGCCGCCGCATCCCTCGTTCCAATCGCGCTTGTCGTGCTGGCGTTCCGTCGTGCGGGCGCGTGGGAGGACATGCGTCAGACGCTCTTTGTCTTCGCTCCGGGTTACACCAAACTCGGCTGGGAAAACGAAACGGCGCTGACACTCCTCTACCGGACGATCGAGCGAGCTTTCCTTGGTTTTTCAGGGCCCATCGCCCTCGGAATCGTGTTGCGACTGCTCGCGAAAGCACCGTGGAAGCCGCTCGCTGAACTCCTCGCAATGCTTGTATTGTGCATCGTTGGGACGGCGCTCCAAGCGAAGCTCTTCCCGTATCACTTTGGGTCCATCTTGCCGCTTGAGGCCCTCGTAGCCGCGGAAGGATTCGTCCTCGCCCTTCGCGATGCAGCCTTCACGGGCCGCGTCGTGACCTGCTCCTTGGCTCTCGCGGCGTTCGTCGCGCGGGGAGCCTCACGCGACGTGGCGGGCACGTTTCTCGAACGGTCTTTTGCACGCTTGCGCGCATGGCCTGCGCTGGTTCATGGGGACCGTTCGGCCTTCGATGCCCTCGACAAAGCGGCGGATCTCGACATCGCGGCGAACCGCGCGCTCGCACGGTGGTTCGCGTCGGAGAGCGCTCCGAGCGAAGCCGTGTTTCTCTTCGGGTTCGAGCCGAGCGTTTACCTCGACGCAGGTCGTGCACCGGCCTCGCGCTACCTTTACGACGTGCCTCTGCGTGGAAACGGGTCCGCCCCGCACCGGGCAAGGCTCATGGACGACCTTCGGCGCTCGCGGCCCAAGGCCATCGCGATCGAACGCCACGACCGCATGAAGATGGTCACCGGAAACGACCGAGACAGCTTCGAGAGCGCGCACGACTTCGTGGAATTCATGGGCTTTCTCGACGCGAACTACGAACGAGTCGCGGACCTCGGCCGCTTCGAACGTTGGCGCGTCGCCAAGAAAGGCGACATCGCGCCGCGTTCCGATACGCTTGCTCCATGACGACCGTCGGGTCTGACGTTTCCCTCGAGTCCATCGCTGAAGCGGTTGCGGGTCGGTTCAAGGCGGAGCGGCGCGTGCTCTCCTTCGACGAGTACCTGAAGCTCTTCGACGAGAACCCCGTGCAGTGTGCACGCGATGCGAGTCGCTTCCTTCGCGACTGTTTTCTTCACTACGGCTCGCGCGAAGTGGAGCGTCCGTGGGGAAACGCGACGCGCTGGAACCTCTTCGATTTGCCCTGGGAAAAGTCAGGGAGCGGTGATCGCCCTCGCGGCGCGCTGGTCGGTCAAGAAGAAGTGCAGGAGGAGATCTTTCGCGCGGTTTCGAATTACGCGCGTGAAGGAAAACCGACGAGGCTCATCTTTCTTCACGGGCCGAACGGATCGGCAAAGTCGACCACGGTGTCGTGCCTCTTCGCGGCGCTCGAGCACTACGCGTCGAAGCCCGAAGGCGCGCTCTATTGCTTCTCGTTCGTCTTTCCGACGACAAAGACGCTCCGCGGCTCGCTTGGGTTTGGCTCCGAGGGCGGCACGCGCGACTTGCCGCCGAAGCCCTTTGCGCACCTGTCGGACGAGGCTCTCGATGCGAAAATCGCAATAGAACCGCGCGATCACCCGCTCTTCTTGCTGCCGCTCGTTGAGCGCCGCCAGTACATCGAGAGTCGCTGGTCGAAGCTCCCCGCCGGAACCGAACCGCCGCCGCGATGGCTCCTCGAAGGCCAGCTGTCGCACAAGGCCCAGCAGATCGTCGAAGCCCTGCTGGCGAGTCACGACGGCGACTTTCGTGAGGTGCTGCGCCACGTCCGCGTCGAGCGATACTTTCTCTCGCGACGTTACCGCGTGGGTGCGATCACCGTGGGCCCGCAGATGCATGTCGACGCGGGCGAACGACAGCTCACCGCGGACCGAAGCCTTGCGGCGCTTCCGGCCTCACTTCAAGCGATTTCCCTATGGGAAGCCCGGGGCGAGCTCGTCGACGCGGCCGGCGGTTTGATCGAATTCAGCGACCTGCTGAAGCGACCACTCGACGCGTTCAAGTACCTTCAGCTCACGGTTGAAACCGGCGAGGTCCCGCTCGCGCAGCAGAACATTCAGCTGAACTGCGTGATGATCGCGAGCGCGAACGAGCTCCACCTCGACGCCTTTCGCGAGCACCCTGAGTACGCCTCGTTCCGCGGTCGCTTCGAGCCGGTGCGCGTGCCGTATCTGCTCTCATACAAGCAAGAGCAAGAGCTTTACGAGACCCTCGTCGTGCCGCAAGCGCGCGTGCCAGCAGCCCCGCACGCCGCGGAATTGGCAGCACTTTTCGCGGTTCTGACCCGAATGCGAAAGCCCGTCGCCGCGCGCTACCCGAAGGCGCTCGCCGCAATCGTTGACTCGCTCACCGCCGTCGAGAAGGCGGACCTCTACGCGAGTGCGAAGGCCCCCGAACGACTCAGCTCTGACGAGCGAAAGCTGCTTCGCAACGCGATTGCAGACCTCGTCAACGAGTCCACCTCGTACCCAATCTACGAAGGGCGCGTTGGCGCGAGCCCGCGCGAGATGCGTGTTGTTCTTCTCGACGCGGCGCAATCCTCGAAGGGGTTTCTCTCACCGCTCGCGGTTCTTGAGGCCATTGCCTGCCTTTGCGAGCGTCGCAGCGATTTCGAATGGCTCAAAGACGAGCCCGTCCCAGGGCTCTTTCACGACGTGAAGGCCTTCCGTGCGTTGCTCCTCGATCGTCTCTATGCGGCGTGGTCCGCGGAGTTCGACGCGGCGAGCGGTCTCGTCGACGAGAAGCAGTACGGCGAGCTCTTCGATCGCTACGTGCAACACGTGAGTGCGTGGACAAAGGGCGAGCGCCTCTACGATCGCGTGACCCGTCAGGAGATAGAGTCCGACGAGAAACTCATGAAGGAAGTCGAAGCGCTGCTTGGCGTTCGCGGCGACCCGAAAGACGCACGGCAGGGCCTTATTTCCTCGATCGCCGCATGGTCCATCGACCACCCCGGTGAGCGCATCGACGCGGCGGTGGTGTTCCCCGCGATGATGAAGACGATTCGCGATGCGGTCTTTGTCGAGCGCAAAGAGGCGATCGGCGTTCTCATGCGCGACGTGACGTACCTGCTCTACGAC
>CAIQDA010000499.1 GCA_903870415.1 uncultured delta proteobacterium | reverse complement strand
GGTTGGTACGCGGACCTTTACTCGTCTTCGAAGGGCGGCGGCTCGAGCTCGGGCGGAGACTCCGGAAGTTCGTCAGGCAGTTCCTCGAGCGGTTCATCCGGCGGCTCGTCGAGCACCTGAAGTTGACCCGCGCGTGGACGCGCAGCGGTCAAGAACGGCGGTTTCCTTAACGGGGGCCGCCGTTTGTTCGTTCGAGACGCGAGCGACGTTTTGCGTGGGGAATGACGAGCGCCGCGACGTCGCCTTCGCTCATTGAAAGAGCGACCGCGACCTGACGAAGGGCGAGGTCGACGAGGCCGCCTTGTGGTCGAACGCCATCCCGTGCGGCCGCGAGATGCGTGCGGAGTACACCATGATAGAGCCAGACGGCATTCGCCCACACGGGCAGCGCATCGCTCGTTTTGAGCTGCTCAAGGCGCGCGGCGAGGTCGTCGAGCGGGGTGTCATCGATCTCCCGTAGCGCCCCTGGAAACGCCGCGGCGAGAGCTTGAAGTTCGGCCTTCGTCGGTTTCAGTCCCCGGCTTGCTTCGTCCCGCAAACGCAAAAGCCAGGTGAACTTGCGCTCCAAATCTTCGCGGACGACGGGAGCGTCGGGGCAGACGAGCGATGCGGTGGCCGTGGACACGTTGCGACAGTACCATAAGCGCCATGAGCCACGAGAGCGACTCCGAAGACCTTCGAGCGGCCCTCACGCGAATCGATCGGCAGATTGCCAAGCTCGTCGATGAGCGCGCGGCCGTGCTCCTTCGGCCGCCACCGGTTGGTGCAAGCATGCCGCCCCGCGACCCGACGAGCTCGGTGCATGACGACGATCGTCCGGCGCCGAAACATGTGCGGCCCGCGACGATGGACGCCATCCTCGAATCGGTGCGTCGCGCGTGTGCGGAGGTAGGAAAACCTCTGCGAATCGTGTTCCCGGCGGTCTTTGAGCGCGATGCGGCGGCGGCGGCAGTAGGACGATGGGGAGCCCGCGCGTCGCTTCACGAAGAGGCCACGATCGAGAGCGCGCTCGACGCCGTGAGTCGCGGCCAAGCGGACTTCGCAATGCTTCCGTTTGCGATCGCCGAAGACGGTTTTCATCGGCCGACGTTGCGCGCGCTTGCGGCGGCCGAGGCGCGCATCACCGATTGTGTCGTGGCTCCAGCGTCACGCGATGCGGTCGGACGCACCGACGCGACAGCGACGCCGCACACCGTGTTCGTGGGGCGCGGAGATCGTCCGTTCGTCCACGATTGGCTCACGGGGACAGCGGCCCGCGTCGTGGAAGTGCACACGGCCTCCGAGGCGTGCGAGCTCGCTTCGCGCGACGGCGGGACGTGGGCGATTGCGACGACTCCGATGGGGGCGGCTCACGGTCTCGTGGTCCATGCCACGTCCGTCGCCGACGACCCGCTTCGTCGTGTGGTGTTGGCGCTCGTGGGCGGCCGTCCACCGTCTCGTACCGGACGCGACCACGTGGCCGTCGTCTTGTCGCCCCACGAAGGCCCCGGGGCGCTTGCGGACGTGCTGCGCGAACTCGCCGAGCAACGACTAAATGTCGCGACGATCGAGTCCATGCCCATGGCGCAAGAGTCGCAGGATTCGCATGTGTTTCTCGTCATTGAGGGTCACGTCACGGACCGCTCGATCGTCCTCGCGTTCGAACGCCTCCGAAAGCTCGTGAGAGCACTCAAGGTCGTCGGCGGCTACGCCATCGCCGTGTAACTCGATCGATGTAGAGTGCATGCAGTGTGAGACGGGCGCGACGGTGCAGGCGTTCTCGTCAACGCAACGCGTCTTAAGTCGTTTCCACCGCCAAGCTTCGCTGGTACCGTTGCCACCATGAAGTGGCGCGTCCTCTCAGCAGCGACCTTCGCGGTTGCCTCGTGCGTTTCGGTCTTGGGCTGCAAGGGCCCCGAGGCTCCCGCTCCCGTCATGGCTCCGGTCAGTGTGAGCGAGAGGGCTGTCCTTCTCCTCGCGAACGACGCGCGCGCGCTCGGGCGCCTGAAGGTGAGCAACCTGCGCGGGTACCTGTCGGCCGAGCGTCTCGACGAGCTTGGCGAACTCATTCTCTCGCGGCGCTTCCGTCTGCCCGTGGACGTGTCGCGCGAGGTCGATGAGATCCAGTTCGCGGCCTACGCGTACGACAAGCCCGATGCGGTCGCGCTTCTCCACGGCCACTTTCGTGCGACGGAACTCCGTGAAGCCCTCGCGCGCGAATCGGCACTTCCAAACGGCACGGCGAAAGAAGCTCCGTCCGTGAACGGTGAGCGCTTTTACCGCGTAGGTCAGGGCGACTTGTACGTGGCGGCCGACGACCTTCTCGTCGTCGGGTCGCGCGCAGGCATGGATCGTTTTCTGAAGCGTTCTTCCTCTGCATCGCCGTTGGCGGCGTTTCCTGTCGTGCTCGCCCCGGACGCCATCGGCGCATTCCAAGCGACCGGCCCGCGCAACGCCGAGGAGCTCCCGCCTGCCGTTCGACAACAAGCCCTCGTCGTCGGTTTGCGCGAAGCGTCGGGGCTTCTCTCGCGTGAAGGGTCCGAGCTGCTGCTCACCATCGGCGCCACGTTCGCGAGCGACGACCTCGCACGCGAAGCGCAGGCTCGAGCCCAGCCGTTTGCGCGGCTTATCCCCACGTGGACGCGCAATGCCTTGCCTGCCGCGACCGTGACCGCTTCGGGAGCAACCGTGTCCATCCAAGAACGCATCGACGCCGCGAAGCTCGAAGTCCTTGCGGGCACGGCCACCACCCTTGTTCCTCGCTGAGTTCGTTTAGGAGCCCCCATGACCCGCATCATCGTTCATCCGGCCCAAGGGCCTCTTCGCGGTTCCGTGCCTGTTCCCAGCGACAAGAGCATCGGCCATCGCGCGCTCCTCTTTGGCGGCATCGCGGACGGCTTGACGCGGATTCGTGATTTTTCTCGAGGAGAAGACAACCTCTCGACCGCCTCCGCGATGCGCGCGATGGGCATCCGCATCGACGACATCTCGCCGACGGAAGTTCACGTTCACGGCAAGGGCATCTTCGGCCTCCAGGCTCCGACCGCGGACCTCGACTGCGGAAACTCGGGCACGACGATGCGCCTCTTGTGCGGGGTGCTCGCAGCCCAGAATTTCTCGAGCGTTCTCGTTGGAGACGCCTCGCTGTCAAAGCGCCCTATGAACCGTATTGCCGTGCCTTTGCGCAGCCGAGGCGCGCGCATCACGGGCGCTCCCCATGCGAAAAAAGAGGGCGAAATCACCGCTCCTCTGCGCATCGAAGCGCTGCCCGAGGGAACGTTCTTGACGGGTCTCGAGTACGAGAGCCCCGTTTCGAGCGCGCAGGTCAAGAGCGCCATGTTGCTCAGCGGCCTGTATGCGCACGGTACGACCTACGTACGTGAGCCGTATGTATCGCGTGATCACAGCGAACGCATGCTGCAAGCCATTGGCGCGCCGCTCCGCACCATGGGCCCCATCGTCGAACTCGACCCCTCGGGCTGGGACGGAAAGCTCGCTCCTCTCGACGTCGACTTGCCCGGCGACATCTCTGCGGCAGCATTTTTGCTGGTCGCGGGGACGATCATCGAAGGCAGCGAACTCATGGTCCGCTTCGTCGGCACGAACCCGACGCGCACGGGCATCCTCGACATGCTGCGCGACATGGGGGCACCGGTGCAGCTTGATCCCCTCGGCGATCGCGCGGGCGAACCCATCGCCAACCTCGTGGTCGGCTACGCGGGCCTCAACGGTCGTCTCTTCGGCGGAGAGACTGTCGCGCGCGCCATCGACGAAGTTCCGATTTTGTGCGCCCTCGCGGCGCGTGCAACGGGAACGACGATCATTCGCGACGCCAAGGAGCTTCGGGTCAAGGAGAGCGACCGCATTGCGACCATGGCCAAGGTGCTCCGAGCCTTCGGCGTGACGTGCCAAGAGCGCGAAGACGGCCTCGAAATCGAAGGTACCGACAAGCCCCTCAGCGCGTGTCAGGTCAACTGCGAACACGACCACCGAATCGCGATGACGGCGGCGGTGCTTGGCTTGCTCGCCGACGGTCCCACGATCATCGAAGGTGCCGAAGTCATCGCCACAAGCTTCCCGAAGTTCGTCGCGACGCTGCGTGCCCTCGGGCAACGCGTTGACGTCGAGGAGTGACGCCGGCTACCTCACCAAAAACAAGGTCGACATAGGCTGCGTTTTTGGCGTGACGCCTTGGCCCGCATCGCGGCATACTCGGCGCGGAAGTGGCCGCGCCCTTGAGGCATTGAGCGGCCGGAGGACATGCCTTGGCCACGCAACGAACGCGCCCGATTATCGCCATTGATGGCCCCGCAGGCGCGGGTAAGAGCATTGTCGCCAGGCGACTCGCAGCGGAACTCGGCTTCACCTTCGTCGACACCGGAGCGCTCTATCGGGCGCTGGCGTTCGTGGCGCGAAAGGCTGGCGTTGCGACCGACGACGCGACCATGCTTGGGGATCTCGCGAACACGCTCGTTCGAACCCACGCGTTGCGATTCGATTTCGGAACAACCGGAACGCGCGTCTATCACGATGGCACGGAAATTTCCACGTCTCTGCGCACGTCGGACGTCGGCATCGCCGCGAGTCTCGTGTCGGCGCATGCGGAGGTTCGTGATGCGTTTCTTGAGTTGCAGCGCGAGCTCGGCGAGAGCGGCGGCGTCGTGTTCGAGGGTCGCGACATCGGCACCGTCGTGTTCCCCGAAGCCGACGTGAAGTTCTTCCTCACGGCGAGCCCGCAGGTTCGCGCCGAACGTCGGGTGACCGAGCAGCAAAACAAGGGCGAGAACGTTTCGTTCAGCGACACGCTCACGCAAGTGCAGCGCCGCGATCAGCTCGACAGCATGCGTGTGGTCGCTCCACTTCGGCGTGCAAAAGACGCGGCGATCATCGACTCGTCTGCGCTCACCATCGACGAGACGGTCCTCTTGATGGCCCACAACATTCGCGCGTTCGACTTCTCGACCGAAGAGTGACAGCTCCGCGTTTTTACGCGACGACATACGTCGTATGGTTTTCGGAACGCGGTCGATAGGGCTTCTCCTGAGCCTTTGTTCAAACCCTGCTAGTCGTCGCGTCTGTCGACTTGGCGCCAATCGACGACGTCCACGAGCCTGTCGTCGGCTTCGATGACGCAGCTTTCGCGGAGTCCCCACGGGTCGCCCGCCGATTGAAACGCCACCGGGCGGTTGAATGTAAAGCGCACGCGTTTCATGAGCCAGTCGTTCATGTTCGGGAGCTTCGACTCGCCGACCCAGAGCTTCGGAATGGTGAGTGCGCCGACGGCCGAGTTTGCGCCGTACACGCGTACGTGCAGAAAGTTCAGCAGACGCTCGGCGAAGGGATACGCGCGAAAGCGATACCCGAACTCCGGACAGGTCGCGGCGCCAGCCACCGCGGCCGGGCCTTCGTAGAGAACGTCTCCAGGATATACGTTAACCATACGATGGATGCGTCCGTTCGCATCCGGCAAATACACCTCGCCGTCGAGGGTTTCGACCCGGACGTGGGGCAAGCCGCGCATGAACGACCGCGGAATGGTGTCGCGAAAAACGGCGATCAGATAGCCGCCAACGCTTTTTGCGACGCGCTTCATGGGGCCATGGGCGTGTTCGAGCTGACGGCGGTAGGCGTCGAGGAGTTCCGCGTCCCAACCGGAGCCACAAAAATGCGTGAGTTGTCCTTCGCACCGCGCGAGGGAAAACGCGCGGGTCGGAAGGGGACCGTGGTGGCCTGCAAGCCGTTCCACTGCGTCGTTGAGCGCGCTCACGCCGCTGACGCGCGCCCAGGCGTTTCCGGTGCCGAGCGGGAGAATCCCAATGGGCGGAAGGCGTGCGGGTTTCGCCCAAGCGCGATCGAGGGCGTTCGTGAGCGAGATCGCCGTGCCGTCACCGCCGGCTGCAAAAACAGGCGAGTCCTGCGGCTGCTCGCGCAAAAGCGCGTCGAGTTCGTCGATCGAACGGGTCATCGCAACGCGCATGTGCGGCAAGCGCTTGGCGAGTTCGGCCGCGATGCGACGGCCGCCGCGCTTCGCGTTTGCGTTGACGACGATGAGCGGGCGGGGCGAGGAGTCGGCACTCATGGGCGTAGGGGGCCAGTGGCCAGAGTGGACCGTACCGTATCGGCCGGCATCCCGCGCGATTCTAGGCTCCGCCGATGGCTCGAGCGGACGAAATGCCGAGAGCGCGCGGTGCGAAGTGTCGCAGCTTCGCGCTGAAATGGGCTGGAAAAAAGCGTACGAATGATGCGTGGCCCGTTGCCGTTTGGAGCGCTCCGCGCAAGGCGCGTGACGCGGACGAACCGACGATTGCCTTTGGTCTCCGACGGGTCGAACAAGCCTCTCGTTTGGGTGACGGCGCCTCATGGTGAACGAGCGGAGAGCGCCGCCGGAAAGCGTCCACGGAAAGTTTTCACACGGGTGATGCTCGTGGCGCACGAACGCGATGGAACGCTCGCGGGATCGACGCGTGCCTCACACACGTTCGGGTGAACCGAGTAGGCTGCGCGACGCCAGCATTGGCTGGCAATTGCCCACGCGAAACGCTTCCATGGCCGACCCCGTTCTCTCCGCTTTCCGTGACCTTGAGCTCGACCCTCGCGACGAAGCGCGTTCTCGAGCTTTTGGTGCTGCCCTCGACGTCGCGGCGGGCAAGAGCATCGACATGCTGCCCGCTCCGGCGGCGACGGAGCTGCGAGAGCTGCTTCGCGAATTCGTGAAGAGTGCACGTATGCGTTGGGACGACGCCCTTGTCGTTCGCGTGCTCGACGAATGGCTCCTGCGCGAGAGCGATGCCTCCGTTCGCCTTCAGCTTCTGACCGACCGCGCGCTTGTGACCGAGGCGGCGAGTTTTGACGAAACGAGAGTCGTCGAAGCCTGGCAGGCGGTCCTCGCGATGGCGAAGAAGGTCGGCGACAGCCTGGCCGTGGCTCGCGCGGAACAAGTGATCGAAGGCCGAAAAGCAAGGCGAACGAACTGGTCGAAGCGTGCCGAGGCGTTGCGGAACACGGCGGCGTCTTCGACGGGTATCGACCAGGCAAGAGCCCTTGCAGCGGCGGCCGAAGAGGTTTTGCGCTTCGGCAAAACGACGGGCCGAAAGAAGAGCCAGGGACTCGTGGAGGCCAACGCCGAGTCCGAGTTCGAGCGAGCCTTTGACCTCGCTCCGTCCGATGAAACCCTCGCGCGTCAACTGGCCAACGTGATGGACGCTCGCAGGCGCCTCGCGGACCGGTCGCGCGTGCTCATGCGCCATGCGGCATCGATCGAGAACCCGGATGGGCGACGAGTAGCCAACGTACGTGTCGCGTATGCGTTGATGCGCGAAGGCAACCATCACGAGGCGGTTCGCGCATTTCGGGAAGCTCGTTCGCTTGAGAGCCACGACATGCACGCCATCGATCGCTTGGCGACGAGCTCGCAGATCGTCGAGGACTTCGACGGCGCAACCGAGGCGCTTGAAGTTCTGGTCGGTTGCCCGTTGCCTCAGGCGATGCTCATCGGAGCTCTCGCGGAACTTGTCGAAGTGCTTGCGCAAAAGCGTGGGCGACTCGACTTGGCGGAGCCCGTCGCTCACCGCCTTCGGGACTTGGCACCCATGCATCCGGCCTTGAGCCTCGTCATGAGCGCGTCCGCTGGAGAGAGGACCGAGCCGATTGCGTCGGAGCCATCGATCGCCTCGACGGAGCAATCGCAGGGCGATTCGACGAGCAAGACCGAGCACCATCGCTCGACCGAACCCATGCCCATGAAGGCCTCGCCTATGTACGTCCCTGAGCCGTCCGCGCCCCTTGATGCACGCGAGCTCGAAGCGCTTCGTGCAAAGCTTCGCAAAGACCCCGCCGATGCGGAAGCGCGTCTGCGACTCAAGGCCCACTACCGCGTTCACGGTCCCGCGGCGGCGCTCGTGGAGCTTCTGCGGTACGAGCTTGGGAACGCTTCTGGCAATCCCGAGCGACGTCGGGCGCTTGAAGAACTGTGCAGTGTGCATCGAGGTCTGGCTCGAAACGACGCAGCGCTCATCGGCTCGCTTTCGCAGCTCGTCGCCCTTGACCCGCTCGACGCTGACGCGGCCCGCGAACTCGCCGAACTGCTTGAGAAACACGGACGCTGGCGCGATGCGCTGGTCGTGCTCGGGAGGCTCGCGGAAGCCGAGGTCGATGGACCGAAGAAGCTCGCTGCGACGCGTCTCCTGGCGCATCGCTGGACTGCACAAATGCCACAGGCTCCGCAGGCTGCGGAGGCTTGGGAAAAAGTTCTCGGTCTTGATCCCGCCGACGACGAAGCGTTCAGCGCGCTCCGTGAACTCTTCATCAAACGCCACGCGCATGGACCTCTCGCGGCGCTCCTTGAGGCCCGCGCAGGTCTCATCGTCGACGCACCGGCGCGCCACGCGGTTCTCCTCGACGCGGCGAAACTGTCGGCGGAGCGTCTTGCCCGCCCCGAGGTTGCCATCGCGCACCTCCGTCGTGTTCTCGCTGAAAACCCAGCACATCAGGCGGCGCTCGAAGCCCTCGAACGCATCGCCGACGCGCGTCGTGACTACGCACTTCTCGCGGAAGCCATGGAAGGTCGACTCGCTCTCGTTCACGACGAGGGGCTGAAGCTCACCGCGCTTCAGCGACTTGCGGCACTCTACGCCGAACGCCTCGCGGACCCCGTTCGTTCACTCGCGACGTGGCGTCGCGTCCTCGACCTTGTGCCGAGTCACACGCGCGCTGCGCGTGCCGTCCGTGATGCGCTCGTCGCAACCGGTGACTTCGACGAACTCGAGCGCACGTATCAGGCAACGGGCGATTGGGATGGTTTCGTCGCGACGCTCGTGAGCGGCGCGGAAAAGGAGCCCGACGCCGGGCGCAAGTACGCGCTTCTCGAACGGGCCGCGCACGTTTTGGCGGCGAAGCATCCGACGGGAGAAGCGGTCGTTCGCCTCTTCGAGCGTCTGTTGTCGCTCGACCCGTCGCGCCTCGATCCCGCACGCAGGCTCGTGACGATGCACGAAGCGGAGCGTCGATATGGTCGTTTGGCCGGCCTCTACGAAACGTTGCTCGAGGGAGCGACGGACGCGGCCGAACGCCTCGAATGGCTCGAAAAACTTGTCTCTCTCCATGCGGAAAAATTGCCGGAGCCATCGAAGGCTTGGCGCTTCGCCGTTGAGCGTTTTGAAGCGGTAGCTCCCGCGTTCGAGGCGATCGAGTCGCTCGAGGCGGTGGCGCGCCGTTTCGGAAAGTGGGCGGACTATGCGTCGGCCCTTCAGAGCGCTCGAAGCCGTGCGGTGGAGGGCGACGTCGCGTTGCGTGCGCGTATCGCAACGGTGCAAGCGAAGGAGCTCGGCGCGGTCGATGACGCGGTCGAAACGCTCGAGGCGCTCTGGGCTGATGGGCATGATGTGTTTCGCGAACTCGAGGGGCTTCTCCGTGCGCATGGTCGCATCGACGCCCTCCGTGCGGCGTACGCGCGACGTGTCGAAGCGCTTGCTCCGGCGGAGGCCATCGCGCTCCTCGGTCAATGGGCTTTGCTCGAAGAGGAAGTGTTTGCCGACGTCGACCGAGCGATCGACGTTCACCGCGAGATCGTTCGCCGCGACGCTTTGAATAGCGGGTCGCTGCGCGCACTCTTGCGTTTCGCCGAAGAACGCGGCGATGAACTGGCGGCGAGTTCGTGGCTGAAAGAGTTGCTGGCGCTCGCGTCCGACGATGAGCGCCCGCGTTTGCGTGTCCGGCGCGCGCGGTTGCTCGAGCGCCGGGAGGGAGTTCTTTCTGAAGCATGGAGCGAAGTCGATGCCGCGATCGGCGAAGGCGTCGACGACGCGCTCGTGGCCCCTTGTCTGGAGGCGTTTGCGAAGCACGCGGAGATGCGTGCCCGCGTGTTGCCTGTGCTTGTAGAGGTCCTCGATCGTCTGGAGCGATGGATGGATCTCGCGGGCGTTCTTGGAGCGCTCGCCGAGGTCGTGACCACGCGCGAAGAGCGTCATGGCGTCATGCTTCGACGGGCAGCCGTGTTCGCCGACAGGCTTTCCGACCGCGTTTCGGCGTGTGCTCTCGCGCAAGAGCTCGTGTCGGAGTCACCGTCATCGGAGTTGTGTTGGGACGCTCTACGCCGTTACGGCGCGGACGCGGGGACCCTCGGCGGCGAGTACGCGAAGGCGGCACGCGCGACCCTTGAGGCAACGTCGGCGGCGCAACTTCCTGCGACGCTTCGCGCTCGACTCGGTTCCGAGTTGGCGATCCTGCTCGAGGATGCGCGCTCGGACGAAGAGGCGATGCGCTTCTGGCTTCTCGTCGTCGACGCGGACAGCTCGAACGACGACGCGCGGAAGCATGGCATTGCATTCTGCACGCGTCCCGGATGCGACGTTCGGGTCGTCGATCGCTTTTTTCGAGCGGCATTTGGTGCGGACCCCAGCGCCGACGCGCTCGGGCAGTGGGGCGCTGCCCTCATCGCTCAGGGGTCCTGGAGTGAGGCCGCCGATCGCCTGCAAGCCCGCCTCGTGTTGGCCGGGCCGGCGCACGCGGCGTACCGCGCGATTGAAGAATGCTTGGAGAACGCCAGCGATACGACTCGATTGGTCGACGTTCTCGCGGCGCACGCATCGACGTGCGCTCCATCGCCGTCCATCGAGGCGGAGCTGCGTCTTCGTCGCGCAGAACTTCTCGCATCGCCGCTCGGTGACCGCGAACGAGCGATCGATGAAGCGCTCACGCTTGCCGCGGCGCACCCGGCTCACGAAGGCATCGAACGATTCCTTGAGGCGCTGGCTCAAGAGGTCCCTTCGCGCGCGAACGACCTCTGGAGAGCGCTTGTTGCGAGCGCGGAGCACGGCAATCGAGAGAGGCTCCTCGCGGAACGTTTGCTGATGGTCGCAAAGGTCACGGGGGACCGCTCTGAAGAAGAGGCGGCGCTCCGTCGTGCGCAGTCGCTCGACGTGGTGGCAGCAACTCCGGAACTTCTTGAGACGATTCTTGAGCGTCTCGTGCGTCTCGTTCCAGGGGATGCGGACGCGCGGAGCGCATGGCTCGAGGTGCTTCGTCCGCTCGGTCGAACGTTGGTGTTTCTTGACGCGATCGACGCGTCCTACCTCGCGTCTCGATCGTCTGAAACACGCGCGGCGCTTCGGCACGCCGCGAACGTTGCGGTCGACGTGATCGATGATGTCTCACGCGCCTGCGTCATGCTCGACCGCCTCCGTGATGATGCGGACGCCGAGCCGTCGCTGCGCGTCGAGGCCTCGTCTCAGTCGCTTGCTCTGCGCAAAAAAGCTGCCGATCCGTCGGCGATCAAGACTGCGCTCGTTCTCCACCTGGCCCTCGCGATCGATGACGTCGAACGCGGCTGCGCCCTCGAAGAACTCGCGCAGCTCGGCGACCGCACCGGAGTCGACACCGCCGAGGCGTTCGATCGCTGGAGCGACGTCGCCGTGGCCCGTCCGGATTCCATCGCCGCGCTCGAGCGTTTGGTTGCGCTGGCCGAAAGTTTGGGACGTTGGGATCGGGCGGCGGACTTCCTCGCGAAGCTCGCGGCGCTGGCTCCCGATGCCGACGCGCGCATGGTGCTGTCGCTTCGCCGCGCGTCGATTGTTCTCGAACGACTCGGCGATGCCGCGGCGGCCTTGGCGATTGCAAAAGCGCTTCCGTCCGAGGCGCCTCATCGCGTCGCCCTCGAACGCCTGCGCGCGGAAGCCGCAGAGCGTGCGAACGACGAAGAAGCACTCGGTGAGGCTCTCGTCGCGCTCATCGACGAAGAGACCGATCGCGAGGCCCGGAGCGTGCTTCGCGTGCGCCTTGCACGTCAAATTCTCAGGACCAACGGAGACTCGTCCGCGGTGCTCGAACTCGCGGAGTTGGCGCTGGACGATCACGCGACCAACCGGGAGGCCACCGCGCTTCTTCAGGCACTCCTCGACCGCGACGACATGCGTGCTCGGGCTGCGGCGTCGCTTCTCCAACGCTATGGCGCATCGGAAGACGACCCGATGCTGCTCATTGCCGTACTCGAAGCGAGCGCGGCAACCGCCGTCGACGACGCGGACGCGGCAGCGTTTCTCTCACGCGCCGCCGAGGTGAGCGAAGAGAAGTTGAAGGATGAAAGTCGTGCGCTTTCGCTGCGTATCGCGGCGTTTCATCGGGCACCACTGGCGGTGTGCTCCGCGGCTCTCGCGGAGTTCGTGCGTGTTGCCCGCGCTCAGGGTGCTCAGGGCGTCATCGTCGACGCGATTGACCTGCGCCTTGCGAGCGCGCCCGACGACGTTCGTTCGACCGTGGCCCGTGCAGCGGTCGAGTTCGGCGAGGCGATGTCCATCGAGCCGCTTCGTCTCCTTGCGTGGGACGACGTTCTTTTGCAGGTCGACGGGCCTTCTCGCGAGCGCATGGATCAGCGACTTGCGCATGCGCGAGCGACGTCGAACGGAGTGCTTGTTCTTGAGGCTCTTGACCGTCGTGAGGATTTGCTCGAACACGATAGCGAGCGTTTTGCCTCGGAGCGCGAGCGGCTCTCTGCCCTCGACAGCCTCGACGGCCGCAGCGAAGAATCGATTCAGTGCCTGTTTCGCGGTCTCGCTCTCGAGCTCGATCCGACCATGCTCGCGGACTTGCGTCAGCGCTTGGCAACGCTTCGTCGCTCGGCGGACTTGCTGCACCTTGAGGAGCTGGTGCGCGCTCACACGACGCTCTCCTCGTCGGACCGAGTCGCATCGTTGCTCCTGTCCGCGCGTGCTGCGAGCGAATGGAATCAGGACCACGCAGGAGCTGTGGCGTGGCTTGAGGAAGCCGTTTCGGTCGACGCAGCAGACGAGCGCATTTCGAACGCAGTTCGCACGTTGCTTGGGTCAGAAGGTCCGTCTGGCGACGACGTTGCCGCACTTGCGCGTGCTCTCGAGCGTTCCGCGCGAGCGCGTGGCGATGGTGATGCGCTCGTCGCAGCCCTCGAGCTGCGCCGAAAGGGTTCACCAGACGAAGACCTGACGATCCTCGAAGCGTTGGCCGAAGCACGTCAACGGCGCGGCGATTCGGCCGGCGAGCTGGCGGACCTGTGGGTCGCAATCCTTCGTCTCGATCCCGCGCATGCGGGCGCGCTTGCGGGACTCGATGGTCTGACCGACGACAGCGCGAAGCTTCACGCGGCAGACGTGCTCGCCCAGTGGCTGCGCATGCAGAGCTTCGATGACGATGCGACCGCGCACCTCTGCGAAATGTGCGCGCGAACGTTCTTGGCCGCGGAGCGCAAGGGAGAGGCTCTTGAGTTTTTGCTGCGTGCCTACCGCGCCAATCCGGCCGCGCGCGAGAATCAGTTCGGCGTGCTCGACGAGTTGCTCTCGGCGCACGGCGAGCTTGCGACCCGCGTTGAACTGCATCGCGAGCGCACGCACTTGGCCCTCGATGCGGGCTCGCGTTTCGAGCGCCTTTTGAGTCTCGCGGACCTCGAAGAGCAACTCGATGGGAACGCTCAGCGCGCGCGGGCGACGTACGAAGAGGCTCTCGACGTGGGCGAGTTCGATCTCGGTGCCGTCGCGGCCCTTGAGCGGGTTTACGCAAGCCTCCTTGATTGGCGTGCCCTTTTCGAACTGCTCGGGCGTCGCCTCGAACGCTCGGAAACTTCGGCTGAAAAGAGCCTCATTCGCGTGCGTCTTTCGGCCGTCGCGCTCGATCATCTCGATGCGCCTGAAGATCTCATCGACATGCTTTGCGCGTGGATGCGCGACGAAGCTCCGGGACGTCCAGCGCGGGCGGCTGCGCTCGATCTGCTGGTGCGTCTCGTGTCCGATGAGCGTGTGCGCGCGCGCATCGTCGACGAGTGTGAGCCACTGCTCGTCGCTGCTGACGGGGCGGCGCGGTCGCGCGTGCTTGAAGTCGCTGCCGAACACGAGCCAACGAAGGCCGATGCGGCCGAGCGCTGGATCGCGCTGGCAAGGCACGAGCACGACGCACCCTCGAGTGACTCCCTCGGGCGTCGAGCGCTCATGCGCGCGTTTGCAGGTGCTCCGACGTCCACCGAACTGCGAACGCTCATGGCGTCGTTTGCAGCGTCGCGGAGCGATTGGGGCGTCCTGGCGCGAAGTCTGGAGGAGACCCTTCGTGAGTTCGAGCCGTGGGAACGCCACGATGCGGTTTTGGCGCTCGTTGCGATTCTCGATGAAGATGCGGGTGACCCGCGTCGCGCGCTCGCGGTTCTTGAAGCCGCTGCAGCCGAGCCCGAAGCGGACGATTCCCTCCACGCCAGGGCCGAAGAGCTTTCGATGATTCTCGCCGATTGGGCCGCGCACGTGCGGGCGCTTCGCAGGCGAGCCACAGCGACACTCGATCCCGAGTTGAGGCTTTCGTGTTTGCGCCGGGCCGTGACCGTTGCGTTTGAAGAGCTCGCGAATCCTGCCCTTGCTCTCTCGATTCTAGACGTCGTTCTCAGCGACGGCGACGACGAGCCAGACCTTGCCCAAGCGGTGCGGTTCGCTCGCGAAGTGGGCGACGGTGATTCGTTGCGTCGCTATTTGCCGCGCCTCATCGACGTCCGATCGTGGACCGGTGACGAGGTCGAACCCGACGCTCT
>CAIQDA010000498.1 GCA_903870415.1 uncultured delta proteobacterium | reverse complement strand
TGTCGTGGACCGTGAGCGACGCGGTGAGCGACGTCGCGGAATACGTGGTGTATTGCAAGGCGCAGGCGAGTTCGGCGAGCGACGCAGGCACCGACTCGGGCACGAGCGTCGCGGACGCTTCGACGACCGCCGACGCCGGTGAAACGGCTGCGGACGCGGGCGCAACGGCCGTGGACGCCGGGACCGATTCGGGAACGGCCATTGACGCCGGAACCGACGCCGGAACCGACGCCGGAAGCGACGCGGGAACGGTTTCCGGCACGTGCGTCGCGCCGTGGTCGCCGGAGCCCTCGTCACCGCTGTCGGCCTCGTTTCTCACGAGCATCAATGCGTACGAGTGTGGCCGCGTCGGCGGGGCCGCACGATCGTCGCGAGTCGCGGGCTTCAGCTATGGCGTGGCGGTCGCAGTCGCGGTCGCCGCCGTCGACACGGTCGAGAACATGGGCGGCATTCGTGCGGGCGGTTGCGCCACGCCGGTGCGCACCATCACCTTTTGGGACCGCTACGAAGACGCCGGCGGCGACGCAGGAAGCTGCAGTTTTCGTGCGCCTGCCGTCTCGGGAAACGGCCTTTGTGTCACCGCGCTCGTCGGCATTGCCGCAGCGCTTCGCCTTCGCCGAAAGGGCCGCTGAGCCATGCGCGCGCGCCTCACTCTTTTCGCCCTCGTAGCCCTTCCTGCTGCGGCCTCCGCTGCGGTGCCCGGTTTCGATCTTCCGTCCCACGACTCGCCGCAAGACTTCGCGCTCGAGCTTCGTGTGAACTTCAGCAAGCCCGAGATCGACTCGGCGACGGGGCTTAACGGCAAGCCCTACGACGCCACGTTCGGCAGCGACCAGCAAACAGGCATCGGCGCGGAGTTTGACTGGCAATTCGCACGACTTCCGCACGTTGGGAGTCTCGGTGTCGGCGTTGGTGTCGGTCGCTGGGCGGCTGTGTCGAAGGCGGTCAACTACGTCGACTTGTCGGCCACCGGTGACGACACGAGTCTTGAGCTCTGGCAGTTTTCCGGCCTTGCGGTCGCGCGCCTCGAGACTCTCGCGGAGGCGGGCATCCCGCTCGTCCCCTTCGCGAAAGCGGGGCTTGGCTACTCGCTGTGGCGCGCATTCGGACCGGACGGCACCTATTCGAGCAAGTCGGCGACAGGCCATCGCGCGGTGGGCGCAAGCTACGGCTTTCAGTGGTCGGCGGGCCTCGCGCTTCTCCTCGATCAATTCGACCCTTCGTCCGCGAAGAACCTCGACCAGGCGACGGGCGTGAACAACACGTACCTATTTGTAGAGTACACGAATGCGCGTTTGCGCTCCTCGTCGTCGGGTTCGGCGCTGTGGGTTGGCGGCGACTCGGTGACCACGGGCCTGACGCTCGAATTCTGACCCCGAACAGAGCGTGATCGGGCCCCAGTGCCCGCGGCACACGCACGGTGGGCGTCTTGTTGCAGTGCATCATCGTGCCCGCCCGTTTCTTTTGCGCGCGAGGTCACGTAGTCTTGCGCCCTCAATTCACGACGGCGCCAACGATCACGCGCCACGAGGAGCAACCATGGCCGAAGTAGTCCTCCGCCACGAGATTTTCTGCACCGAAGAAGATTACTGGAACAAGTGCGTGTGGACGCGCGAGTTCAACGAAGGGCTCTACGTGAAGACCCTCGGGTTCCCTCGCTACGAGGTGCAGGGCGAGACCGACGGCGCCGACGGGCGGACGCGACGAACCTTCATCGAGCCGCCTGTTGGCGCGCTTCCTGGCCCGCTCAAGAAGGCCGTCGGCGACAAGCTGAGCTACGTGGAAGAGGCGACCTTCAGCAAGACGAAGCGCATCTACGAGTTCAAGGTTATCCCGAGCGCGTTTCCGGAAAAGACGAAGGTCTGGGGCAACCTCTTCTGCGAAAAGTGGAACGGCAAGAGCTTCACGCGCGTGTCAAAGATCAACGTCGAGGTGAAGGTGTTCGGCATCGGCGGCCTCGTCGAAGACCGCATCATGGACGACCTTCGACGCAGCTACGATGCGGGCGAAAAGTTCACGAACGACTTCGCCACCGCGGGCGGCTTCTCGACGCGTTGACGGCGGCGCTCGGTCCTGAGCCTAGCGAGGTGCGCGACGTGAAGCAGAACGCTTGCGACTAGGTTATTTCCGGCGAAACGGCTGCAGCTTGCAGCCTTTCGTCATTTGGAGTACGCAACCGGTCCCCCATAGCCGCACGGGTTAACCCGCGCACCCCGGAGAAGAACAGATGGCAAAAGCACCTCTCGCCCTTGTGAAGACCCAGTTTGGCGACAAGGCGAAGCTCGTGGAGGCCGTGAAGGCGTTCGCAGCATCGTCGGACCTCTGGCTCGCGCACACGAACCACGAGACCCTCGAGCACGTGTCGAACGCGAAGCTCCTTCGCCTCCATGCAACGTTCACGGCCGTCAAGGCGGAGTTCGGCACCCGCGAGAAGCTCGTCGACGCGATCCTCGCGGTTGACAGCAAGTCCAAGGACACGAGCTACAAGGCTCGTCTCATGGGCTACCCTGTGCCACGCCTCTACGACGCCTACAAGGCGACGAAGAAGCGCGTTGCCGACGCCGCTGCGCCTGCCAAGAAGGCCTGATCGACGCCCCGTAGTAGGCTCCCCGAAGCGTTCGCCTCGTGCGAAGGTTTCGGACCCCCGAAGCCCCGTGACCTCGTGTCGCGGGGCTCGTGCATTCTGCACCCAATGATTTTTTCATGAGCACCCCGCCCCCCCGCGACGAGCGCCTCGAGCGCATCGTGGAGCGCATTTACGCTGTTCCCGGCGTGGTGGACGTGCGCGCGTGGCTCTGGGATGAAAAGCTCTACGTCGGCGTGCGAGCATCGCAGCAAAGCGCCCCCGAGACGCTGCTGCGCCAAGTGCAAACGGTCGCGCAGGGTCTCGCCGAAGAGGGCGAGCAGGTCGAGGTCGGGTTCCTCGCGAACGACTGAGCTTCCCGCGCGCGCGCTTCGTATGGCTTGACACGAGCCTTGAAAACTCGGCACGACGCACCGAGATTTCAAGGCAGCCATGCTCACGATAAAGGGCGAAGTACATCCAAGTTCGAGAGTGAAAGCGCGCGAATGCCCTCACCAAGTGCGTACGTCTCGGGCCCGGGGTAGAGGACGTCCAGCGACGTGAGCCCGATCGACTCTTGCGCAGCTCGCATGGACGCCGTGACGCGCGGCGAGTCGGTGCGCTTGACCTCGAAGCCGAGACGCTTTTGCCCGTGCACGACGAGGAGATCGAGCTCCGCGCCGCCGTGCGTGGCCCAGAAGTAGCAGTCGCGACGATCCACCCCGAGGCGCCGAATGACCGCGTCGATGGCGAAGCCCTCCCACGAAGCGCCGATCTTCGGGTGCCGCTCGAGCTCCGTGCGCGTGCGAATGCCAAGCAGCGTGTGCAAGAGCCCCGTGTCCGACACGTAGAGCTTGGGCGCCTTCACCTGGCGCTTCGAGATGTTCTCGTGCCACGGGAGGAGCTGCCGCACGAGGAAGGTGCCCGTGAGCGCGTCGAGGTAGCGGCGCACCGTCGTGTCGGCGACGCCAAACGCGCGCCCAAGCTCGGACGCATTCCAGAGCTGCGCGTGGTGGTGCGCGAGCATGGCCCAGAAGCGCTGGAGGGTCGCCGGAGGCATGCCGAGACCGAGCTCACCAAGCTCACGCTCGAGGTACGTGCGCACGAACTGCTCGCGCCACTCAAGGGACGCGGCCTCGGATCGTGCCAAGAACGAGCGGGGAAAGCCGCCGCGAAGCCACAGCTTCTCGAGGGAGTTTGCAGGAACCTCGTCGCGAGAAAAGCCGCCGAGCTCGTGGAAGGCGATGCGTCCGGCGAGGGTCTCGGAGCTCTGACGCAGGAGCGTGGGTGACGCGCTGCCGAGGAGCAAGAAGCGCGCGGGCGTCTTGGGCCTGTCGGCGAGGACGCGCAGCGCGGGAAAGAGTTCGGGCCGCCGCTGCACCTCGTCGATGACCACGAGACCACGCAGGCGCTCGAGGGCGAGCATCGGATCACGAAGGCGGTCCTCGTCACGCGGAGACTCAAGATCGAACAGGTGCACCTCGCGCTTTCCCTCACCCACCACGCGCGCGAGCGTGGACTTGCCCACCTGGCGCGGGCCGAGAAGCGCCACGACGGGGAAGCGCGAAAGCAGCCGTGAGACACGCTTGGAATGATCAGAGCGTTCGATCATGGTCCTAAGCGTACCTTGAAAACTCGGTACGTCACGCCGAGATTTCAAGGCAGCGAGGAAAGCGTACGGCGCAGCTCGCGGATGGGAACCACGTGCACACGGAGCTCTCCGAAGGCGCGCGTCTCCCGGCGTGTGGTCGCGCCGGTCACGAGGAAATTCTCGCCCTCCGGGTAGAGCTTGCGGAAGTGCGCCAGGTGCTTTGACTCGAAGGCCTCCGCGCTCCATTTCACCTCGATCGCATCCACACGCTCGCCACGCGGAAGCACGAAGTCGATTTCGCGACCACTCTTGTCGCGCCAATAGTGAATGCGCGGCAGATCGGCGGTGGCCTGCATGGACTCGAGAACGAGGTGCTCGAGGAGATGACCGCGATCGTCCGCGCGAAGCTCACGTACGCCGCGGGCATGGCATACGAAACCAGTATCGAACCCATACGCTTTTGGAGCCTGCACGAGCTCGCGATCGCTTCGACCCCCGCTCCACGGCCGCACGAGCGTGACCGCGTGCGTGAGCTCGAGCGCGTTCAGGTACGTGAGCACGGTAGGGCGCGAGAGACCGGACGCGCGCGCAAGGGACGTGGCCTCCATGATGCCGCCGCTCTGCCGGAGAAGTGCCTCCACGAGAAGGAGAAAACCCGTGCGTTTCTCCACACGAAAGAGCTCGCGCACGTCCCGCGCGAAGAACGAGTCGAGCCACTCGGCGTAAAAGCCCGCATCGAGGTCCGCGGCGAGGAGTGCTTGCGGCAAGCCGCCGCGAAGAAGGCGATGATCGAGGCTCGCTTTGCCGAACACGGCGAGCTCCTCCGGCAAGACAGGCACGAGATGCACGGAGCGCTTGCGGCCCGTGAGCGTATCGCGAAACTTCTCCGTCGCGCCGAGGGTGGACGACCCGGTCGCGAGGACGCGCAGCTCGGGGAACTCGTCCGCCGCGATCTTGAGGATGCGGCTCGGGTCCGCGAGCTGGTGCACTTCGTCGAACACAACGATGCCGCTGCGCACCGACGCGAGCAGCCCGACCGGATCGGCCGCCGCCGCGCGAACGATCTCCGGGAGGTCACAATTAAAGAACGCCGCCGGCCCCAGCGACCGCGCGAGCGTGGTCTTGCCGACGCGCCGAACGCCCGAAAGCCAGCAGACCGGCGCACGCCTCCAGGATCGATCGACGCGATCAGCCCAAAGCGCGCGGGAATCCACGTCGGAAGCCATGCGGGCAAGCGTAGTCGGCTTGGTCTAAACGTGAAACGCTTTTTACGTTTGGACGAGCGAGGTGTGAAAAGAGGTTGCGGGTGGACGCAAAACTCTGCGTGCAGCGGCGTCGGCGCTGGCCGGAATGCGCCCTGGAATCACTGCCCGCAGACGCGCCGACATCGGTCCGCGGACCTGTTCTTCCTTGCGCACGTCGCCGCGACGTCCGCAGCGAACAAGAACCGCGAGGCGCTTTGCAGCACAGTGACCGAGGAGAGAACCTTCATGGACCATCTGTTCCCTTCAATCGGCGACGACGCGCAACGCGCTCGCTCACGGCGTGAACGCGTCTTCCTTCGCGAGCATCGGCAGGAGCGCGTTCCACGCCTCGCTCCAGGTCGCACCGAGGTGCAGCGGTTGAATCGAGAGCCCGTCGGACACGGCCTTCCAGTGGTCGCGCTCCATCGGCCGCTCCTGGTCGCACGTGAGGCGGAAGATGCGCGGGCGTGACTCCGGCGGAATGCGTGCGTGGTTGCGTGCGCGCAGGTGCAAGAAGTGCCAGAGGTCGATCTCCGAGCGATCGAAGCCCACGCCGAGGAGGAGGAGCGGTGCGTTGATCGCGGCACCGACCCAGCCCACGGCCTCGGGGATGGTCTCCGCGCGGTGGGCGTTCGCCTCGTGGACGGTCTTCGCTTTCGCGCGTGTCGTGTGTGCCCCGCCTTCGGACCGCTTGAACGCGACGAACGACGCCGAGATCGCGGTGATGTTCTTCCCGTAGCGAAACGTCCCGAAGACCGGCAGGTTCCTGGCGTCGCCCGCTCGCCCGTGCGGGTACCACACGCGAACGTTCTGTTGCTTCGGTTGCGCGACGTCGAGGAGCCGATCAACGTTGAGCGAGAGCACATCGGCGAACGCGTTCGGGCGAGCCATCGCTCCGATGAATCGATTCGCCCGTTCCACGACACCCGCGTCGACGGACAGGCGCGCGGTCTCGCGTTCGAAGAGCGCCGCGACCTCGTCGAGAAGGCGCTTCTCCTGTCCGTACGTCGCCGTCTCCACCTCGTCCTCGCGCTTCCGCTTCTCGCGCTCGTGCGCGCACATCGCGTGGAGCAACGACTCCCAAACGAAGGGCTGGTCGTGAGCGAGCGCGAGCTTGCTCTCGAGCTCCGCGTTCGGGAGCAGCCCGTGCGTCCACGCGAGATGGAGCAGCAACGCGTTCCAGTTGGAGAGCGCCGGGCTCGCGGACGCGGAGCCGATAAGCCACCGATTGAAGCCGGTGCCAGCTCACCGCGCCCTACGGCCACGCGCGCACGAAGACCCGCGGGCTCCTCGAGCGCTAGGCACGTGGACCGTCGATCAGAGCACCGGCGTGATGAATGTGAAGGCGCCGAGGCACATCTCGTCGAGGGTCTGCTCGCCCAT
>CAIQDA010000497.1 GCA_903870415.1 uncultured delta proteobacterium | reverse complement strand
TGCCGAGTCATTCCTGGCAGTTCGAAGTCGACGCGTCTCGAAACACGGGTGCCGGGCTCGGACGTCAATCCGTACTTGGCCGTCGCCGCATGCGTGGGTGCCGGACTTTACGGCGTGCAAAACCGTCTCGAACTCACCGCCGACGCCGTTCGCGGAAGCGCCTACACGTCGAGCAATGCGCCGCGTTTTCCAAGGAATTTGCACGAGGCAACGAAGCTCCTCGCGAACTCGAGCGCGGCGCGTTCCATATTCGGCGAAGCCTTCGTGGACCACTTCGTCCGCACGCGCGACTGGGAGTGGCGGCAGTTTCAGGACTCGGTGACGAGCTGGGAACTGAAGCGCTACTTCGAGGTGATCTGACCCTGGAGGCTCTTGCGGCCGCGCGTCGATTCCCCAATGATTCCCCACGAACGCAACGCGGAGTTTTTTGACCCATGAGCACGTACCGATTCAGCTTCCCGACGGCGATTCATTTTGGCGGCGGTATTCGCAGCAAAGTCGCAGCGCATTTGCAGGGCCTTGGCTTCTCGCGTCCCCTTCTCGTGACCGATCGCGGACTCGGGTCTCTTGCAATCTGCACGGAGTTTGCGCGCCTGCTCGAGAGCGCGGACCTCACCTCGCGAACGTTTTCAGGAATCTGGGGCAACCCCGTCAAGTCTCAGGTGACCGCGGGCGTTGATGCGTTTCGTGAACATCATGCAGACTGCATCATTGGCTTCGGTGGAGGCGCGGCCCTCGACGTGGCGAAGGCCATTGCGCTCATGGTCAACCACCCTGGCGATCTCTTCGACTACGAAGACGACAAGCCGGGCGCGCTGCCTGTTGACAAGGAGATTCCCTACTGGGTCGCGTTGCCTACGACGTCGGGCACCGGAAGCGAAGTTGGCCGAAGCTCCGTCGTCTCCGACGACTCGACGCACCTCAAGAAGATCATCTTCGACCCGCGGCTCCTCGCGAAGGCCGTGTTTGCGGACCCCGAGTTGACGTTCGACCTGCCTGCGAACATCACCGCGTGGACAGGCATGGACGCGCTCACGCACAACGTCGAGGCCTACCTCGCCAAGGGGTTTCACCCGATCTGCGACGGAATCGCGCTCGAGGGTTTTCGTCTTTCCGCAGCGTTTCTCCCGACCGCAACTCGCACGCCGCACGACCTTGAAGCGCGCAGCAACATGATGATGTCGTCCATGATGGGCGCCATCGCGTTTCAAAAGGGCCTCGGGGTGACGCACTCGTGCGCGCACGCGCTTGGCACGGTGGCCGACATGCATCACGGCCTCGCCAACGCGGTGATGATCGACTTCGCGCTGCGCCACAACGTGCATGCCGTTGGCGATCGCATGACGATGCTTGCCAAGGTGGCGGGCCTCGCGGACACGACGCCTCAAGGGTTCATCGGATGGCTCGGCGCGCTGAAGGCCACGCTCGCGATTCCGCGAAACCTCACGGAAGCTGGCGTTTCCCGAAACAAACTCGACGCCCTCGTCGCTGTCGCGATCGGCGATGCGTGCCACGGGAGTAACCCCACGCCTTGCACGCGCACGGACTTCGAGCGCATCTTTCGCGAGGCCTTCTGAGCGATGAGGGTGCGGAAACCGCGTATCGGAATATCCGCGTGCCGGTTTCCACCCGACGCCGCGCGAAGCACGTACCGAAGCAAGACGTTGCTCTTCATTGAGCAGTCGGTCGCCCACGAGCTGCAACGTTTTGGCGCGCGCGCGTACATGCTCCCGACGCTTCCCGCGACCATGGGCGATGCAGCGGATCTCCTAGCGGATCTCGACGGACTCGTGCTTCACGGCGGCGTGGACGTCGCTCCGTCGTCCTATGGTCAAGAGGCGCTTCGTCCCGAATGGAGCGGCGACCCCGAGCGCGATGCGTACGAACTTGCGCTCATCGGTGCGTGCATTCTGCAACGAAAGCCCCTCTTTGGAATCTGCCGAGGCATGCAGCTTTTGAACGTGTTCTTCGGTGGCACGCTTCATCAAGACCTTGGCGACGAGAGCCCTACGTCGACGACGCACCGCAACCGCGAACACTACGACCTGCATACGCACGCCATCACTGTGGCACCCGGGTCGCAGCTTGCGCGAATGTACGGAGATGCAGCGTATTTGCAGGTCAATAGCCTGCATCACCAAGGCATCGATCGGCTCGCCCGCGACCTTTGCGTCGAGGCCACGTCCACACCCGATGGCGTGATTGAAGCCGTGCGCGGCGTCTCGGGCAGCTCTTGGGTCTACGGCGTCCAGTGGCACCCGGAGTTTCACGATGACCGCCTGCCCGAGCTCGCGCCCGCAGCGCCGCTCTGGACAACTTTTCTTGCGCGCGCTGAAACCTCGGCGTTCTAAAGCTCGTTTCGCCATTCCCTCCCGAGACCCACGGCCCCCATGACCCTCAGCATCGTCAACCCTGCCTCCCAGTCGCTCGTTCGCACGCTTGAAACCCACGATGAGGGCGCCATCGCCGCGGCGTTTCATGCAGCGCGAAGTGCTCAACCGGCGTGGGCCAAGCGGCCGCTTTCGGAGCGACGGAGCATCCTTCAACGCTTTCGTGCGCTGCTCGTCGAGCGCGCGGAGACCCTCGCCCAGACGCTTTCGCAAGAGGTCGGCAAGCCCATCAAACAGGCGCGCAACGAAGTGGGCGGCGTCCTTGGTCGCATCGATTTCTTCATCGAGAACGTCGAAGCCGCGACGGCCGACAACGTGGTGCTTGACGACCCCGCGGCGAAGCTCGTCGAGGCGATTCGCGTTGAGCCGCTTGGGGTCATCGCGAACATTTCCGCGTGGAATTATCCGTACTTTGTCGGCTCAAACGTGTTCGTGCCCGCCCTCTTGACCGGCAACGCGGTGCTCTACAAGCCGAGCGAGTTTGCGACGCTCACAGGGCTGGCCATCGCCGACGCGTTGCACGACGCGGGCGTTCCAAAGGACGTCTTCATTCCCATCGTCGGCGGCGGCGAGGCTGGCGCGGCGCTTCTCGCGCAACCCATCAACGGCGTCTTCTTCACGGGCTCCTACGGCACCGGAAAGAAGATCGCCGAGGCCGTGGCTGGGCGCATGATCAAGGTGCAGCTCGAGCTCGGAGGCAAAGACCCGACGTACGTGGCCTCGGACGCGGACGCCCAGGCAATTGCCGAGGGAATCGCGGATGGTGCATTCTACAACAATGGGCAAAGTTGCTGTTCCGTCGAGCGCATCTACGTGCACGAATCGGTGCATGATGCCTTCGTCGAAGCGTTCGTGCGCGAAGTCAAAACCTACGTGATGGGCGACCCTCTCGACGAGCGCACGTACATCGGCCCGTTGACCCGAAGCGCGCAAGTTGCGGTCCTTGAGGCGCAAGTCGCCGACGCCCTTGAGCGCGGGGCCACGCTCCACGTCGGGGGTCATCGCGCCACGCAGGCCGGCGCGAACTACTTCGAACCGACTGTGTTTTCCCAGACGAATCACCGCATGGCGCTCATGCGCGACGAGAGCTTTGGGCCTGTCATCGGCATCCAAAAAGTCGCGAGTGACGAAGAGGCCGTAGCTCTCATGAACGACACGGCGTACGGCCTCACCGCAGGCGTCTACACGCCGGATCGCGCGCGTGCCGAGCGCATCCTTCGCGAGGTGAACGCGGGGTCGGTCTATTGGAACTGCTGCGATCGCGTTTCGCCACGGTTGCCATGGACGGGTCGAGGTCACTCGGGCATCGGCTCCACGCTCTCGATCGCTGGAATTCAGGCTTTCGTGCAGCCAAAGGCCTGGCACCTGCGCGGCTGATGCACATGCCGGCGTATGCTTTTGCCGGCGCACGACGGGGGCGGTAACGAGAGCGCGTGATCCCGCATCAAGACCTCCTCGGCCGCACCGTTACCCTCACGGTCGATCGCCTCGTTCCCCCGGGCGCCATGCTCGCCGTGCATGCGCCGGAGGAAGGCGTTCCCTTCGGCACCGCGCGCGACGTGATTCTGCTCCCCAACAACGAAGTGCCTGAAAACGCAGTGGCCGGCGACCGCTTCGAGGTCTTCGTGTACCTCGACTCCGACGACCGCCCCATCGCCACGCTGCGCAGGCCGCTTGTCGAACTCGACGAGGTCGCGTTCCTCGAAGTCACCGACATCAACACCGTCGGAGCCTTCGTGCATTGGGGCCCCGCGAAGGAGCTCCTCGTGCCGTTCGCAAGGCAAACGCAAGATGTCGCCATTGGAGAAAGGCACGCCATTGGCCTCTACCTCGACAACAGCGGGCGACTTGCAGGCACGATGCGCGTGACCGAAATGCTTCGCGCCAAGGGCCAATTCAAGGCCGACGAATGGGTCCAAGGCGAAACGTGGCGCAAGCACGAGGGCACGGGCGTTTTCGTCATCATCGAGCGCAGCTTCGTGGGGTTGCTCCCGGCGCACGAGCCTCACACGCTGAAGCGCGGACAAGCTGCAAAGTTCCGGGTCACGAGCATTCTTCCCGACGGCAACATCGAGGTCTCGCTTCGCGGCCACGCGCACGAAGAGTTCGAGAAGGACGCCGCACGTATCCTCGAAGTTCTCGCGAAGCCTGGAGCGCCACGCATGGGCGACGGCTCGAGCCCGGAGCGCATTCGCGAAGTGTTCGGCCTGAGCAAAAAGGCCTTCAAACGCGCGGTGGGGCACCTCTTCAAGAGCGGGACTGTGACCATCGACGACGACGGCTTCGTGAAACCGAATCGTTGAGCCCGCACATGGCCCCGCCCGTTTCGGCCAACGACCCAGGCCAAGGCACGATGAAGGCAGCGCTTCTTCGATGGACCCTTGTCGACGCGCGGACGCTCGGCACCACGGAAGAATTGCTGTCGAGCTTCGGGGCCATGCTCGTCGACGCAGGCGTGCCGGTGTCGCGCATCAACGCGCCCATGTGGGTGCGGCATCCGCTCGTGCGTGTGGCTGGATGGATTTGGACGAACGGCGAAACGGGCCCGCGCGTCACCTCGTTCAAGGTTTCGGAAATCGACGCCTCCTTCACGCGTATGTACGTGGGAAGCCCCTTTCCACTCGTCGTCGAAGACGGCGTCGACTTCATTCGCAGGCGCATTGGCGACGCGGATTGCCCGATGGACTTCACTGTCCTTGCGGACCTTCGCGCGGCGGGCGTCACGGATTACGTGATCCTGGGCGGCACTCTCAGCCGATGCGATCGCACCGCGTTGACCTTCGCGACCCGTGCGCCCGACGGGTTCACGGACACGCACCTCGGCATACTCATCGAAGCGCTCCCGGCCTTTCTGTTGCACCTCGACCTCCGACTCGCGAGTGAACTGACCGAAACCGTGTGCCGCACGTATTTGGGTCCGCGTACGGGACCTCGCGTGGTCGCCGGCCACATTCGCCGCGGCGAAGTTGAGCGCGTGGACGCCGTCATCGGGTTCTGCGATTTGCGCGGTTTCACAGCGGCGAGCGACGTGCGATCGCCGGAAGACGTCACGGAGCTTCTGAACCTTTGGTTCGACGCCATTGCCAAGCAGGTCGATGCGACCGGCGGCGAGATTCTCAAGTTCATTGGCGACGCGGCCCTCGTCATGTGGCCGATTGACAACGATCCCCGTGCAGCATGCATGCATGCGGTTCAGGCGGCGATGGCTCTCGAGGCCTCGCTACCGGAGACGCTCCGAGGTGGACTCGCGCTTCACCGCGGTGAAGTTGCGTACGGAAACATTGGAGCCGCTGATCGGCTGGATTTCACGGTGATTGGCGCCGCGGTCAACCTCGCCAGTCGCCTCGAAGGCCTCTGCGCGAGACTCCAAGCCCCGTGGATTGTCTCGAGCGCGGTGGCCGAGCATGTGGATGTACCCCTCACGGACTTGGGGCTGCACCTGCTGAAAGGCTTGAGCGACCCGGTGCGCGTGTGGGGACC
>CAIQDA010000496.1 GCA_903870415.1 uncultured delta proteobacterium | reverse complement strand
CCCTCGCGAACGATCCCTTGAATGGCGTCGAGGACCGCTTGCGCGTCGAGCGGATGGAGCCCGTCTGTGGGCTCGTCGAGCAGATGCATGACCGACTCGAGGGGCGCGCCAATTTGCGCAACGAGACGTGCGCGCTGTAATTCTCCCCGTGAAAGCGTATCGCCACGCCGGCGCAGGGAGAGGTGACCGAGGCCAAGGGTTTCCGCGGTGCGCACGCGCAACTCAAGTTCACGCCACACCGGCGCGAAGCGCGTGCCCGCTCCAGGCGGTGCAGCGAGGGAGAAAAGTGCGCGAGCAAAGTCACTCAACGTCATCGCTTCGAGGTCAGAGAGCCGCACGCCGGAGAGGCCGTGTGCACGAAAGGCCCACGAGCGTCCCGTGCCGTCGCATGTGGGGCACGCCGCGTTCGTGAGAAACGGACTCGGCCTCGGGAGGTCGGAATCGCCTCCGTCCGTGTCGCGCGTGAGGAGCTCGTGGAGAACCGTGATGAGCCCATCGCTGGGGGCCGCGGAAAGCGAGCCGAGAGCCTTCTTCACACGTGACGGGTCCTGCGCATCGAGAGTGCGTGAGGCCGATAGGTCGTGAGCCTTCGCGAGTGCGGCGAGGAGCGGTTTGGCTGCGCTTGCACTCGGCGGACCCCACGCACGAATGGCCCCTCCGTCGAGACTCTTTGCGGCGTCAACGGCGCGGGACTCGTCGAGGCAGGGCACAACGCCGAGGCCCGAGCATCCGCCACAGCGGCTTCTAGGCGACGACCATACGAGGTCTTCCGGTGTCGTACGCGGCACAGACGTCATGCAGCTCGTGCAACGCGCGTCGACGGAGATGCGCTCGTCTGCGCCTTGCTCCGACGCCACGAGGGCCATTCCGCCGCCGAGGCGCCAGGCGAGTTCGATGGCGTCGATGACACGCCCGCGAACGCCCTGACGAATGGCGATGCGGTCGACGACGAGGTCGGCGATCGCGCCGGACGAAAGGTCGTCGAGGGCCCGTAGTTGTCCGCCCGATCGCACGCGGACCCAGCCTTCGGCGAGAAGCGCGGCGCGTCTCGCATCGTCGACGGAACCGAGGGGCGCGAGGACCGTCACGCGCCTTCCGTCGGGCACATGCAGGAGCTCGTCGGCGTGTTCGTCGGAGGTGCGCGTCGCCATGGGCACGTCGCATCGCGGGCACGTGAGGCCACCGGCGCGCACGGCCAGAAGGGCGAGGGCGTCGTCAACCGAGGTGATCGACGCAAGCGTGCGAGTGCGTGCGAATCCCGGCGCCTCGCGCGCGTGCGCCAGTGTGGGCAAGAGCCCCGTGGCCCGGTCGATGGGAGGTCGCAGAACCGCCGCGACGAGGCGCTGCTTGTCGACCGCGACGAGTTCCTCAAGGCGCCGCCGCGATTCGGCGTGAAGGGTATCGAGGAGCAATGTTGATTTGCCCGCGCCGCTCGGTCCCACGATCACGGTGAACGCACGATGAGGAAACGTGACCGTGTCGATGCGAAGGTGGCGCGTCCGCACTCCCTCGAGAACCGTGCTCATGCGGAAACCTTCGCGGCATCGAGCGCGGTCAGCAAGTCGGTCTCAAGGCTCGCGTAGCTTTCGAGGCCGACGCTCAATCGCAAAAGTCCGTCCGCCACTCCGGCGGCACGTCGAACGTCCGCGGGCATGGTCGAATGCGTGGTCGATGCAGAATGCACCACCAGCGTGCGAGCGTCTCCAAGGCTCACCGCGTGCGTGGCGATGCGCAAGGCTTCGAGGACGGCGCGCCCGGTGCCGATCGCATCGCGGCCTCCCGCCGGTGCGACCTCGAAGGCGAGCATGCTTCCGAACGCGTGCATCTGCTCAGCGGCGAGAGCATGTTGCGGGTGGCTCGGACGCGAGGGGTGATGAACGCGCACGACTCCCGGGTGCTTTTCAAGGGCCGCCGAAAGGCGTGCCGCATGGCGATTGGCTTGCTCTTGCCGAAGCGCGAACGTGCGAACACCGCGCTCGACCAAGAAGGCGCTCAGCGGCGGCATCACGGCCCCGAGGCCTTTGACGGTGTATTCGCGGATTCGATCCACGAGCGCTCGTGAGCCTGCGACCACGCCGCCAACAACGTCGCCATGCCCAGACAATGCCTTAGTTGCAGAATGCAAGACGACGTCGACACCGAGTTCGAGGGGCGTTTGGCAAAACGGTGTCGCGAAGGTGTTGTCGGCGATGACGAGGAGCCCGTGGGCTTTTGCGAACGCGACGGCCGCGGCGATGTTCGTCACCGTGAGCGTGGGGTTCGCCGGTGTTTCGATGTAGAGTGCACGCGTATGCGGTGTAAGCGAGGCCTTCCACTGATCGACGTCTTCCGCATGAACGAACGTGGTCGTGATGCGGTGGCGGGGCAGGCGCTCGCGCAGGAGCCTTGCGGACTCGGCGTACATCGCCACGGGCGCAAGGAGGTGATCGTCGGCCGAGAAGAGCCCGAGCATCGTTCCGGCAATCGCGGCCATGCCACTCGAGGTCACCGCAACGGCCTCCGCACCTTCCACTGCGGCCAGTCGGGACTCGAGGTGGTTCACCGTGGGGTTTCCCCAACGTCCGTAAATCCACGCGTCGTTCGCTCCTTGAAACGCCGCGGCGGCGGTCTCCGCGTCATCAAAGCGAAACGCGCTCGCGAGCACGACGGGCACGTCGGTCGCCCCATAGGGAACCGCTCCGTCGCCGCCATGAATGCACGTGGTTGCCAACGTTTCCGCTCGAGCTCGGAGTTTTGCGTCGTAGGTCATCGCATCCATCGCGCCGGTGTCCTCTCGTGACCCTCGCGAAACCGCGGGGCGTGCGGCTCATAGCTCGAAACGGCGGCGATACGCAGGGGAACAGCCATCGTTCGGGCCGGGAGCTCGGGCGTCAGCGTGACGGAAGGGCGCCTGTCACGCGGTCGGCGCAGGCGCGTCGTTTCATCTCGCAGTCGAACCAAGTAGCATTCGGCCCGGAGGCCCGACTCATGTTGAAGGTGGAATGCGAATCGTGCGGCACACCGTTCCAGGTGGACGAGAAGCGCGTGCCGCCCACGGGCCTACGGATGCGTTGCCCGAAGTGCGGTCATGCGTTCACCGTCGTGCAGCCCACCATGGAGCTCACGCTGGATTTGCCCATTCCGGTGCCCACGGGGTCGCTTCCGGTCACGGTCGTCGGGTCGCCGCTTTCGTCCCAACCCGCGCTCGGTGACTTGCCTCTTCCCGCGGCACCCGCATCGGCAAACGAGAAGCCGACGGCGCGTCCGCTCTCGGGCCCCGCGGCGTCGTTGCCGTTTCCTCCTCGCCCGCCGTCTCTCGTGATGTCACCGCTGCCATCGGACCTTCCGAGACCCGCAGCGGGGCCCGACCTTCCGCTTCCGGTGCCGCCTCCGCTCTTGCGCACGGCGCCGCACAAGGCCGTCACGATTCCAAGCGATTTGCCTGAGCCCGCGCGCGCACGAGCTCGCGGCGGCGTTCGCGAACTCGACCTCGACGACCTGCCTGCGCAAGCCCCCGCCCGGCGAGGCGGGCCCCGTGAACTCGCCCTCGATCTTCCCGCGGCCGCGCCCGTCGCAGCGCCGTTCGGCTCGAAGGCGCCTGCGGGCCTTGGTGACTTCGGCGAGCTCGACCTGCCCGCGCATGCCAATCCCCACAATGTTTACAGCGTGGGCGACGAAGACGGCGGCCCCGCGAACTTGGGCGCGCCACCCTTGAAGACCGCGGCGTTTGGTTCCTTTGATTTCGAAGGGAGCCAAGTGCTGCCGAAGCCCGTCGCGCCCGATGCGGCGGCGGCGCACGAAGACGGCCTCGAAGAAGATTTGTCCGCGCTCGGGGCGCGCTCAAGCGTCCTGTCGCTCGGCTCATCGAATGCACAGAGTGCTGGAAACGCGCAGACAAAACCGAAGCTGACGCGGGCGGTGGTTGCGGGTGCTGCGCTCACGGTGCTCGTCGGTGGCGTCGCGCTTCATGGCACGCGCTACGGAGCCTTCGGGTACCGCTTCGTCGACGAAACCGTGCATCATGCAAGTTACGCCGACAAGCTTGCGCAGGCTCGCGCGACGACCCTCGACCTTCTCGGTCGTGACGACGAAGCGAACGCGCGTCTTGCGGTGCAGTCCATCGCCCGCATCGCGAGCACCGTGTCGCGGTCCACGCGTTTGCCCGCGTACCAAGCGTTCGTCGAGAGCCTCGCGGACTTGCGTTTTGGCGTCGACATCGCAAGCAAGCAGGGCGGAAACGCTTGGCGGGCCGGTGAGTGGGAAGACGAGGGCTCGAGCGTCGAAAAGCTCGCACTGAGCGCGGGCGCCCTTTCGCGCGGGCAGATGACCGAAGCGGAAACTCGCCTTTCGGAGGCCCTCACGCGAGGTGCGCGGAAGGAGTTTCCAGAGGAGACCGCGAGCCTTGCGATGGAGATCGCGCTGCTTCACAACGATGCGCCGCGCGCGGTGGACGAGGCACTGCGCGTGGCCGGGTGGGCCGTGCATGGACCGTTCGGTGTGGCGCGCGCGTACCTCGCGGCCGGAAGTTTGGTCGAGGCCAAGAAGGCCCTTGAGCAGGTGACCGCGGCATCGCCGGAGCATTCGGGCGCCCTCGTTCGCCTTGCGCGACTCGCTCACGAAATTGATCACGACGACACGGCGGCACAAGCGCTCGTTGAACGCGTGCTTTCGGGCAAGCGAGCGAACTCCGCGTCGATAACCGAGCGATCGCTTGCGTTCGCGGTGCGTGGCCTCATTTTCGAGGGACGCGGCCTCCTTGGTGAGGCCCGTAACGGGTACGCCGAGGCTCTGAGGCTATGGCCATCGAACGCCATGG
>CAIQDA010000495.1 GCA_903870415.1 uncultured delta proteobacterium | reverse complement strand
GGCGTGTACCGACGCCGTGACAGCATGTCAACGCGACCGAATCGCGCCACCCTGTCGGCTGCGGTTCCTGCCGCAAACGGGGGCAGAATTCTTTTCGGGGCGACGGGGCAAGCGCTTCCGGTCGGGCGTTGCTCGACCAGACGCCGCACCCATCCTTTGTATAGTTCGCGACAATACGACGGTGCACGGCGGTTAAGGTCGGGCGGTCCGCGCACCGATTCGCCCGGGGCGACGGCCATTCCCAGCCACGTGCGGACGCGCTACGCGGCGAGGCGTGCCTGCCTTCCCTGCCCTTCCCGAGCTTCAGCCGACGGCCCCTGCGGTGGAGGGCCTCCGTCGCGGTCATCCGTGGGTGTGGCGCAACGCCCTCGGAAAGGGCGCCGACAGGCTCGAACACGGTGCCCTCGTTCGCCTCGTAGACGAGAGGCGTGAACCGCTCGGCGTGGCCGTTTGCGCGTCGGAAGGACCCATTGGCGCGCGTGTGTGGGGCGCGGCGACGGCGAGCAGTTCGCTTCAGGAATTGCTGGGTAGTCGTCTCGACGCTGCCTTCGCTCGACGCGCGCGCATGATGGGCGACGACACGAACGCGTACCGCCTTGTGCACGGCGAAGGCGACGGTCTCGGCGGCATCATCGTCGATCGTTACGGCGCGGTGCTCGTCGTCGAGTCCGAAGGCGGCGCCACCGCTCACACCGGCGCCCTCACCGACGCGCTCTGGAGCCGCGGCAAGGCCCTTGGTATCGGCTCCATCCTGTACAAACACACGCGCACGACGGGCTCCGAAAAGGTCGAGACCCTTCGCGGAACCCCCATCACCGAGCCCCTCGTGGTCCTCGAGCACGGCACGCCGTTCGAGGTGGACGTGCTTTACGGACAGAAGACCGGCACCTTCCTCGATCAGAGGGAAAACAGGCAGATTGTGCGTCGGCTTTCGGCGGGCAAGCGCGTTTTGAACCTCTTCTCCTACGCCGGCGGCTTCTCGATTCAGGCCGCGCTCGGAGGCGCTTCACACGTCACGAGCGTCGACATCGCCGGCAAGGCGCACGCCACCGCGAGCCGCAACGTCAAGCTCGCCGGTCTCACCTCGGAGCGCTTCTCGTTCATCACCGCCGACGTCTTCACCTGGCTCGAGTCCGCCCGAAAACGCAGCGACCGCTACGACGTCATCATCTGCGACCCGCCCTCGATGGCCCCGTCCGAGAAGGCGCTGCCGAAGGCGACGAAGGCCTACCGCGATCTCCATGCAGGCTGCATGGGTCTTCTTGCCGACCAGGGAATCTTCTGCGCTGCATCGTGCTCAAGTCACATGCATCTTGAACGCTTCCTCGAAACGCTCGACGGCCGCTCGCTCGGGACGCGCGAACTCTCGATTGTCCAGATCGCGAGCGCGCCTGCGTGCCATCCGCTCAAGCCCGCCTTCCCCGAAGGCATGTACCTGAAGTTTGTGGTCATGACCTGACCGCAGCGGTTGCGCCGGGCGGAAGCTTCGAGGCTGTCGATTTACAGCGTCGCTTCGACCGTGGAGCGCACCGCGTCGCCGAGTCCCACGCCCTCGTACCCGGCTCCGACGAGCGCGAGCCACGGGTGCGCCGACGCCATGATGCGTGCGTTCTGCATTCGTTCGCGATGGCCGACGACCGGCTGCGGCGTGGCGTCGATGAAGCGTCGAACCCAGCTTTTCTCGGGCTCTCCTGAAATGCCGAGGAGCGGGCGAAGCTCAGACAGCGCTCGCGAGGCGATGGCGTCGTCGCTCGCGGCATCGGCGTCAAAGGCCTCACCGGGTGCCATGAAGGCGCGCACGAGCACCTGGCCCATGGGCTTTCGTCCGGCCCATTTCGACGAGAGGAACGTCGCCGCGACAAGGCCGCCGGCTCGCCTGTCGAGAGCAATGAAGCCGCTCGCGTCGAGGGCATGCGCCACGCATTCTTCACGAAGCGCGAAGACCACGACGTGCGCCGATCGGTGCGGCACGCCCTTGAGGTTCTCGGCAAGGTTCGGGGCAGCGGCACGGAGAAGCGACGCGGCAATGCGAGGTCCCGTTGCGACCACGATACGCCCCGCATGCAGCGTTTCGCCTGATGAAAGCCGAGCGCTCGCGCCGCCTTCTTCGCACCCCTCGACGCGCTCCACCGACGTGTCGAGACGAAGCTCTCCATGCACGGAGGCCGCGCGCACGAGAGCGTCGATGAGCGTTTGCATGCCGCCGCGAAGCGAGAGGAAGGTGCTCACCTCGCCCCCTCGACGCCGCACGAACGCATCGCGCAGGAGCGAGCCCATGCGTCGCTCGGCCTCAACGAACTGCGGAAACGCCGCACGAACCGAAAGCTCGTTTGGGTCGCCCGAGTGAATGCCTGCGAGAATGGGGAGCGACACCTCGGAGGCCCAGCGCGTGCCCATGCGCCGCCGCACGAAGTCGCCGATCGATTCGTCCGCAAGCGGATCGTCCCACGATTTCCTCGAAACGAGCGGCTCAAGGAGCACGCGCCTCGCAAGGTTTTTGTCGCGCGCGGCGATGCGCCGGGCCGCCAGAGGAGACACGGGGATCGTGAGCTTCAGCCCCGCAGGCATGGGCGTAAGAACGCCGCCATGAAGGGCCAAGAGCCGTGACGCGGACGGGAGCGGCTTAACGATTTGATCGGCGAGGCCGAGCTCGTTGCAGAGTGCAGCCACTTGCGGCTTCGCGGCAACCCACCCATCGGGGCCGAGGTCGAGAACAGCTCCGTTCCAAACGTCGCTGCGAACAATGCCGCCAAAGCGCGGCGAAGCCTCGACGAGAAGGCCTCCCGGTTCGCACGCCCCCAGGCGACGTGCGGCTTCGAGGCCGGAAATTCCGCCGCCAATGACAAGCCAAGGAACGCGTCGAAGAGAACTCACGGGCCCGTCATTTAGCATCGTCAATCGCTTGCGTGCGCGTGGCGGCAACCGCCATCGATCGCCGATCGACTCAGGCCGTCTCGAGGGCGCGACTCACGAGGCTCGTGACCACCTGAACCATGTCGTCGTCGTCGTTGAGAGAGTCGATGCGCGCAAGGCGAATGCCCGCATCGTGCGCCCACTTGGTCGCCTCGATGTCGAGATCGTAGAGCACCTCGACGTGGTCCGCGATGAACCCGATCGGTGCCACGAGGAGGTCTTTCACCCCGTCGGCTTTGGCTTCGGCGATGGCCGCGGGAAGGTCCGGACCGAGCCATTCCATGGGGCGACCGCCTGGCCCCGTGCTCTGGCCTTGCGACTGAAACACGACCCGCGTCGACCCCACCAGGGACCCGACCGCTCCGATAAAGCGCTGCGCCGCCGCACGAAACTCACGCTCGTACGGGTCGCCCGCCGCGATGACCGCCACGGGGAGCGAGTGCGCCGTCACGAGAAGGCGCGTGTGCTCGGTCGCGCCACCAAGCTTCGCAAGCGCCGAGCGCGCACGACGAACGAATGCATCATGCAAGCGATCGTCCGAGCCCCAGTTCGGCACGGTGACAAACTCAAGGTGCCCGAGCCCCACTTCGGCGGCACGCGCCTTCGCGTGGTCCCCGTAAATTGGCGAGGAAAACTGCGCGAGGGGCATGAGCACGACCTTCGTGCATCCCTCCGCCACGAGCGACGCGAGCATGGCGTCGACGGTGGGCTCCCACAAACGAGCGGCGAAACGCGACGGCATGTGAAGCGCGTCGCCAACCTTCTTCGCCAAACGCGCGGTCGTGTCGTTGAGCGGCGACTTGCCGCCAATGGCCTCGTAGCGCCTCGTGATCTCCTCCAAAAGCGACGCGGGCGGCGCATGGCCCCGGCGGATATTCGTGAGGAATGCAGGCAAATCGGCGACACCATTGACGGTGCCGTGCGTGAGGAGAAGGACGCCGGTCTTCATGATCGAACCTTACGATGCCCGACAAGTGCCCTCCGCTTCGCAGGAAATCGTGACCGCACAGAAGCCCGGCAAATCGGAGCGAATCCGGCTGCTCCAACAATCGCGCCGAAGCGCTCAAGTCTTCCGCGTTCAAGCCGTTCACGCTGTGGGGCACTCTGCCCTGCGAGACCGCACCCATGCCCAAGTTCGAAGCCAATCCGTTGATGGCGCCGTCGCAGATGCTCTTACGCAAGCCAAGCGAGGCAAACGCGATCAACCAAGCAAACGCCCGACTGGCGAGCGGCCATCGCCTCAACTCCGCCAAGGACGACGCGGCGTCTCTCGCCATCGCGAGCGCGCTTCGGGCGCAAGTGCGCGGGTCCGTTGTCGCCGAGCGCAACATCGGTGACGCCGCGGGCATGGTGCAAACCGCGAGCGGCGGTCTCGACAGCGTGACCGGCATCGTCTCCCGCATGCGTGAGCTCGCCACGCAGTCGTCGAATGGAGCGCTCAACGACGGCGACCGAGCGAATATTCAGACCGAATTCAAGTCGCTCCAGGACGAGGTCGGGCGCATTCAGAGCAGCACCACGTTCAATGGCAAGCAGGTGCTTCGCGACCCGGCGCCGGGCGGCACGACCGACACCTTCCAAGTCGGAGCAGCCAGCGGCGACACGCATGCGGTGAACTTCGCGTCCCCTGATTTACGGGACCTCGTCGCAGGCACGAACTCCGTGGCCACCGCGGATGGCGCGCGCGCGGCCCTCGACACGCTCGACAAAAGCCTCAAGGCCGTCAGCGAAAAGCAAAGCTACTTTGGAGCGACGCTCAACGGCTTCGATGCCACCGTGTCGAACGCGCAAACGGGCCGGCTTGCCTCGACAAGCGCCGAAAGCCGCCTGCGCGACGCCGACGTGGCCGAAGAGGTCTCGAACCGGGCTCGCGCTCAGATCGTCGATGCGGCGAAGACAGCGGTCCTCGCGCACGCCCTCGCATCAAACGAGCACGTGCTTCAGCTCATCAAAGGCTGAGAACGCGGGTCAGCGCTTCGAGGCTTCGTGGACGTGATCCACGAGAGCCTTCACGACGCCAGGGTCGGTCTCCGGAAGGATTCCATGACCCACGTTGAAGACGTGTCCGGCGCGGCCGTTGGCCTCGGCGAGGATGCGGTCCGTGGCGGCGAAGAGCTTGTCTTGGGGCGCGAAGAGCATGCACGGGTCGAGGTTTCCCTGACAGGCACGATCGTGGCCAATGAGGTCCCAGCCCTGCGCGAAGGGCATGCGCCAGTCGAGCCCGAGCGCCGAACTGTCGGCTTTCGCCATGTGTTCGAGAAGCGTGGCCGTGCCCGTGCCGAAATGAATCGTCGGGACGTTGCGCTCCTTGAGCTTCGCGAAAATGCCCTGCACGTGCGGAAGCACATACGTCGTATAGTCGTAGGGTGACAGCTGACCGACCCACGAGTCGAAGAGCTGCACGGCGTCCGCGCCCGCGTCGATCTGCGCAAGAAGAAGATCGGTCACGACCGTCGAGAGCTTCGTCATGAGGCGATTCCAGGCCTCCGGGTGCTCGATCATGAAGCGCTTGGTCTTCAAGAAGTGCGTGCTCTTGCCGCCCTCAAGCAGGTAGCTCGCGAGGGTAAACGGAGCGCCCGCAAAGCCGATGAGCGGAAGCTTTCCGGCGAGTTCTTTCTTCGAGAGGCGAATGCCCTCAAGGACGTACCCAAGGCTCTCGCGCGGGTCGATGAGGCGCAAGTCGTCGACGTCGGAGACCTGGCGAATGGGCTTGTGGAGCACGGGCCCCTCGCCCTTCTCGAAGCTGAATGGGCAACCCATTGGGTCGAGCGGAAGCAGGATATCCGCGAACAAGATGCACGCGTCGACGCCGAGGCGCATGGGCTGAAGTGTGACCTCTGCGGTCACCTCGGGCTGCTTGCAGATCTCAAGCAACGTGTACTTTGCACGAATCGCTCGGTACTCCGGCATATAGCGCCCCGCCTGCCGCATGAACCACACGGGGGTGCAATCGACGGTTTCGCGGCGCAGCGCACGGAGGAAGCGATCGTTCATAGGGCGCGCGCTAGCCGGAAACGCCGCCGGATGCCATGCGTGCGATGCTCAGAAGAACAGGACGCAAGGCTCGCACGAGGACGCGAAGCTTGCGCGCCGCCGCCGAGGTCGGAGTTGCCTGCACGCTGCTTGAAAAACCCAACAGGTCGAGAGGTCAGGTCCGGTTGTAGTTCGTGTCCTCGAGCAGAATCTTGTTCGTGGGTGACCGCGATTCGCCGACGTTCGTGATGTAGACCGCGGGCTGGTCTTGCACAGGGCAAACCTTTTCACAGGCGCCGCAGCCAATGCAAAGGCTCGGGTCCACGTGGGGCCGCTGGAGCTTGACGGTCTTCATGCCGGGCTGCTCGCCGTTCGGGCCTGGCTGACGCTCGCGCATCGGCGCCTCGACCTCTTCGACCCAAATGGCCTTGGGCGAGGTGGGGCAAAACTCCTCGCACACGATGCATGGAGTCTGCATGGACCACGGGAGGCAGCGGCCGTGATCGTAGAAGGCTGTGCCAATCTTCACCGGAGCGACGCCCTGACCGAGCTTCTCTTTTTCGGTGATCTTTTGAATGGCGCCCGTCGGGCAAACCTGCCCGCAAAGCACGCAGGAATGCTCGCAATAACCGATGCGCGCGATGAGAATGGGCGTCCAGATGCCCTCAACACCCGCCTCGAAAAACGCAGGGTGAAGCGCGTTGTTCGGACACACTTTCATGCATTCTGCACAACGGATGCAGCGCTCCAGGAACGCGCGCTCCTCGACGGCGCCCGGCGGACGAATGACCTTCGACGCGTAGTTCGTGTCGATGACGTCGCTCTCACGAAGCGCTGGCAACGCAACGGCGGCCGCCCCCATGGACGCGAGGGCCGTGCGCCTGTCGGTGTCGGGCTTCGTGATGGTGCTGCGACGGCTTGGCAAGAAACGAAACTTGATGACGTCCTCGGGGCACGCCGTCTCGCAGTTCATGCACATGTGGCACTCGTCTTGCCGCCACTTCACGCCGCCTTGCGGACTGTCTGCCGCTTGGCAATTCACAAGGCACAGATTGCAGTCCGTGCACTTTGCATGGTCTTTCTCCATGCCAAAAAGTGAGAAGCGGGCGAACACCCCGAGGAACGCGCCGAGCGGACAGAGCACGCGGCACCAGAAGCGCGGAATGAAGCGGTTCATGAAGATGACCGCCACGAAGAGCACGACGATGAACCAGGTCTGGTGAAAGTAACCCTGCTTCGACGTCCACACGACCTGCGAGAGCACGTCTTGCATCGTGTCGGCGCCGTGCTGCACGGAGCGGTTGGGCACCGTTTGCGCGAAGCCGAGGCCCCGTGACGAGACGTACTGGAGCGCCGGAATAATGCCGAGACCGATGGCGCGCACTGCCACGCAGATGGGATCGAAAAGCCCGCCAATTGCGCTGCCAAAGAGCGCCGCGACGAGAAACGCGTAGAGCAGGTAGTACTTCACGCGCTGGGCGCCGCGGGTCTTGTTGGCCTCGACGCGCGAGGCGCCGCGACCATGCCGCGAGGGCAAGAGCCAGCCGAAGAAATGGTGCAGCGTGCCGAAGGGGCAGATCCATCCGCAGAACACGCGGCCGACGACGAGCGTGAGGCCGAAGAGCACGAGGCTCCACGAGAGGCCCCGGTAGACCGTGTGCGTCGAGAGCAAGGTCATCGCGCCGACGAACGGGTCCGCGAGCAAGAAGCCCTCCACCGGCAGCGCGAGACGCACCGGCGTGTCGGAGTTCGCGGCGAAGTTTCCGCGGAAGGTGGTTTGACAAAGCCAGTAGAGGAAAAGGCTGAGAAAACCCACCTGAGAGAGGCGCCGTAGCCACACGAGTCCGCGAATGAGAGGCCGCGCGGGAAGGCCGCTCCCGGCTCGCTTCTTCGCTTTGCCAAAGCCCGCGAGCCCCAACATGGAGGCGATGTCGCCCATGCGCGACGACTCGGCGCTCGCCATGGCCTCGACGCGAGCTCGCTCGACGTTCGCAAGCTTGCTTGCCTGCGCGTTCATGACGCTGACTTGATTCAGGCTAGGCGCGGGCTTGTTTTCGGCTTTCGTCCCGCAGCCACAGGAACCCGACGCACAGCCCCCCTGCCCCGCGGCCTTCGTCGTCTGCGCAGACTTCACGGGCTTCACGGGAACGGCGGGCATGAACGACTGCACTTCGTCGAGCGCCGGAACCGCGCCCACACGGCCGTTTGCCCAGGGAATCGGCTCGATATTTTCGAGCGACGGCGGGGCCGCATGCGTGAGGTTCGGATCAAGAGAGACGCCGGCGTGGTTCATACGACCTCGCGGACAATGAGCGTGTCGAGCTTGGTGGTGCCAATGCCGCGCTCTTCGGCCATGGCGAGGTACGGGAGGTTCTCGGCCTTCTGCCCGATGAGCGTGCAGGCGTACGCGTCGGCCGCCACTTGGTCGACGCTCGCGAGCACCGTGTTCATGATGCGAGTGTCGTCAATGTTGCCGCCCTGGGGCCCGTTGCGAATGAGCACCCGCGTGGCGTCGATGACCGTGAGCGTCGGGCGCATGAAGGTCGCAAGGTCGGCGATGGACATGTCGATGCTCTGATGGAGCCTGTTTCGCCTGCCTCCGAGCACGCCGTACCAATTCTTCATGGCGGCGGTGAACTTGGCGAGGTTGTGGTGCTTGGCCACGGGAACGTTGATGACCTTGTCGGCTTCGACGAGCGTGGTGAAAACGGGCCACTCGTCGAGCACTTCGCCCTTGAGGCGCATCGTGCGAAAGCGATGCTCGGCGGGCAACACGACGTCGGCGCCGAGAGCGTGGGCGCGCTTCCAAATGCCCGAGCGTTGAAAACAACGATGAGGGTCGTTGCACGAACCGTCGGCCACGACGACGCGCTTGGCGCCCGCCTCCCACGCAAGCTCGATGACCGCCGCAACGACCTCGGGCGAGGTGTTTGCAGCATGCAAGGGCATGCGATCCCAGCCAATATTCGGCTTGATCACGACGACGTCGCCGCGCGAGATGAAGCGCGCCATTCCGCCCATCGCGTCGAGGGCCTTCGAGACAAGGGGCTTGGCGGGCGCGAGCGTGAGCACTTGCGAAGCGCGTGCAATGGCCATGTCGACCGACCCGATGGCGGGCTTGAGCGTGTAGTCACGCACTTGGCGCGCGCCTTGGGCCGCCGCGAAACCGAAGCCGCCTTGATCGTAGAAGACCTTCGTGGCGACAGAGCCCGCACCGAGAACGAGGCCCGTGGACGCGAGGCGCACAAGAGCCTCACGACGACTCACGGGAGCCTCGGCGGGCGCGCTTTTCGGTTTGTCGCTCGGTGCGTCGGCCATGGATATTTCCTAGCCTTGGCCTTCATGCACGCGCAACTTCTGCAGCGATGATCGCCGCGCTTTTTCGCCGCGGGGAGCGGATGAAGCCGCGTTCGTCACGGGCGTCGGGCGCTTTGGGGTGCCGCGTGCGATGCTTCGCGCCGCATCGTCGGCGGAAATCGCCGCGCGGCAAGAAGAACCCTCGTGAATTCCTTCGCCATTGACCACGCGCTTGCCTTTGTCGCTCGCAGGCGCAGGTGATCGCCCGTCATCGTCGCCTAGCGTTCTGGGCCACGACGCTTCAGGCGACGTCGCTGGCGCAGGCCTCGTCCACGACGCAGCCGCGACAGGTTCCCGCGCTCGACGAACGCCTCGCGACGGCGCAGGCCGATGCCATCCGGGCGCGCGGGTTGAACTCGCGCGGGCACGTGACGGTGACGAAGGTCTCGCGGTCCGAGATGGCGACGCTCGTCAATGGCCCGGCGGCGGACGACGATGAACGCGCGGATTCACTGGAAATCTCCGACGAAGATGCGCGCAACTTCCTGCTCTCGCTGCGCACGCTCACGCCACGCGAAGGTCGCCCGCCGGCGGAACCTGGCGCCACCGAGACGCTCGCCGCTCAAGCGTCCGGGCTGTACGTGCCTTCGAAGAAGACGCTCTTCGTGGTCGACGAGGGGTCGGGCGCGGCCGATGGGTCGGTGCTGCTTCACGAGTTCGTGCACGCGCTTCAAGACGAGCACTTTGATCTAGGGCCGAAGCTTCGCGAAGATGCGCGCGGCCTTGACGCATTGAACGCGCGCCACGCCTTTGTGGAAGGTGACGCGACCCTCGCGGTGCTCCTCGATGCAAACCTCATGGACCCCGTCGACGAGTCGTTTCTCAAGGCTTTTACCAAGGGGCTCGTGACAGCCAACCGCAAGAACGCCGGCGAGGGCGTGTCGCATGCGGTAGCAGACAGCGTCGTGTCACCGTATGTTTATGGGACGCTCTTTGTATGGTCGTTGTATACGCATGGTGGCTGGCCCGCGGTCAACACGGCGTGGAGCCGCCCGCCGGCGACGACCGAGCAGCTCCTTCACCCCGCGAAGTACCGAACGCGTGAGGCGCCCATTGCGCTGCGCGGAAAGCCGCTGGGGCCCGAGGGATTCACGCTTCGCTCAAGGCAGACCATGGGCGAGCTCGACGTGCGCACGTGGCTCGCGGCGTTTGTCGCCGATGACGACGCGGATCGCCTGGCAAGCGCCTGGGGAAACGGCGTCACGGAGCTTTACGAACGACCTGCGAACGGCGCGTCGGGGCAAGCCGCGTTCGCGCTTCGCGTCCGGGTGCGCTGGGACCATGGCCACACGGCCCGCGCCACGGAAACGCGCGACCGCCTCATTCACGCGTTCACCGAGCGCTTCGGCGCACCGATCACGCGAGGCGGCACCGCGTGTTTCGAGCGACCAAACGTGGGGCCCATAGCGTTCGCGGCAACGCGGCACGAGCTTTTGGCGCTCGCGGGTCCCTCGCCGCTTTCGTTGCAGAGTGCAACCAGTGCGAGTGCGACGTGCGAGAACCTTTTCACGTGGGCCAAGCGAGTGAAGGCCGCGCCGTAAGCGCGAAGGGCTGCAAGAACTCAGGCACCTTTGTCACAATTCGTGGGTTCCGCTTCGCGTAAGACGCCAGCGCGCGTACGGTTCGGCGCCATGACAACCGGGCGCAGTGATGGGGAAGCCAAGGCGGCTGCAGGGCCTGACGTTTCGAAACGCTCGGAGTTCGGCCGCAATCACGTGGTCTACTTTTGGCCACGGCTCATAGGCGCCACGTACGGGAGCGCTCTCATCGTCAAACACCTCGCGAGTTTCCACGCGAGAACGCCGCTCATCGTCGGGACGCTCGCTTTCGGCGCGCTATGGCCGTTCCTTTGTTTGCAGCTCCGTCGTGTGTGGCCATCCAATCGCGCTGCCAATCTCCTCGTCATCGTCGACTCGGCCTGGATCGGTTTGGCGGTCGCCGCGGATCGAACCGAAACCTTCGCCTTGCTCGGTGTGTGCGTGTGGCTGAACACGTGCGTCGTCGGCGGGTTTCCGTTTGCAATCGCGGGAGCCACGCTTGGAGCCGCCACTTATTTGGCCGTCATCGGAGCGGGATTGAGCAGCACGGAGTGGGTCGAGGTGAGCCGCACCGAAGTGCTGGCGAGCGGCGGGTTTGTTCTTGGCTACGCAACGCTATTGGCGAACCTCACATTCCGAAGTCACCATAACCTGACGCGAATCCGGCGCGAACTCAGGGAAAACAAAGGCGAACTCGAAGCGCGCGTCGCCGATCGCACCGCGGCCCTCGCCTCCACGAACGCGGCCATCTCTCGGTTCGTTCCGCGCGAATTTCTCCACGCGCTCGGCCACGACGACGTGAGGACCGCCAAGCTGGGCGACGTATCGTCTCGGGAAGTCACGGTATTGTTCGCGGACATCCGTAACTTCACGTCGATGAGTGAACGTATGTCGCCGGAGCAGACCTTCGCCTTTCTCAACGGGTGCCTCTCGAAGATAGGCCCCCATATTCGCGCCCATTCGGGCTTCGTCGACAAGTACATTGGCGATGCGATTATGGCTCTTTTTCCAGGGTCTCCGGCCGATGCGTTCCGGGCTGGCCTCGCCATGCAGCGCGAGGTGGCGTCGTTCAATGCGCACGGGCCGGGAGGCGCGCCGCTTGCCATCGGTGTCGGCATTCACGTGGGAGCCGTCATGATGGGCACCATTGGCGAGGCCGAACGCTTCGAAGCCACGGTCATTAGCGACGCGGTGAACTTCGCCGCTCGCCTCGAGTCACTCACCAAGCAACTCGGCTGCTCGATGCTCGTCTCCGTGGACGTCGCGAAGCACCTTTCGCCTGAAGAACGCGAGTTCACGCGCGCCCTCGGAACCTTTGCGGTCAAGGGCAAGGCGCACGCGGTCGAGCTCGTTGAGGCCTTCGCGTCGGACAACGAGGAACTGCGTGCGAGCAAATGTGCAGCACGCGAGCCCTTCGCTCAAGCGCTTGCATACTACACCCATGGCGAAGTGGTCGAAGCTCTCGCGATCGTGGGCGAACTCGTGGAGCGAACGCCGGCCGATGCCCCGATGGCGTGGTGGCTGGCACATATGCAGCACGACCTTGCCTTCGAGGGCCCCGCGAGCGGACGCCACGTCGTGCGCCTCGACGAGAAGTAAGCGTCAACGCTCGTTTGGGAATGCGAAGAGTGAGGGGACGTCGATGATGAAGGCCTCGAACGGCGCGATGCGCACCGACGCTCGTCAACACCGGACTCGCGCCTGAACCGTGAGCGTTTCCTGGAAGACGCGACACAACAAAAAAGACCGATGGCGATCAACGCCACCGGCCTTCGAACCGCTTTCAGAAGCAGCGAAACCGAACTACTTCGCCGCGCAACCGCAGACGCTCACGCCTTCGCGCTTCGCGATGCAGGCCTTCACAGGCGGGTGCTTCGTGTCGTTGCTCCAGTTGCCCGCGAACTTGAGGCCAGCCTTTTCGCAGATCGGCGCGCACACGCTGGCCGCAGCCCCGTTGTTCGCCACGAGCGGACCGCAACGGTCGCCTGGAACCGCGGCTGGCTTCGCCGCACATCCGCAAACGCTCACTCCTTCGTTCTTCGCCATGCACGCTTTCACCGGGGGGTGGTTCGCGTCGTTGCTCCAATTGCCGCCGAACGTAAGGCCTGCTTTTTCGCAGACCGGCGTGCACACGCTCGCCGCAGCCGCGTTGTTGGCGATGGACGGGCTGCAGCGATCGCCTGGAACCGCCTTGGGCTGAGCTGCGGCCGTGGAGGCAATCGTGGCGAGCCCCGCGAAGGCGACGAGAGCGATGAGCTTGTGAACGAGCTTGGATGCGTGTGCCATAGGTCCCCGAATAATCGTATGTTTCCGGCAAAGGCCGAAACCGCTGGCGCGTTGCTGCTCCAGTTTCAAGTAGACGCCGGGTGCGTGAAAACGATTCACGAGCCCAGTGCGATTCGTGCCGCTGCATCGTGCGGCTTGCCCGCTACTGCACCGTGCGCTTGCACGTCGCATCGCAACGCGACGTGCTCGGCGGCTCGCATTGCTCCGCGAAGGCCGGTTCGACGATGCCGTCGCCGCAGTAGGGCGCGCGCTGGCAGGTCACCGTGCAGAAGCTTGCACCATAGGGATTCGACTGGTTTCCGGAGCCGAGGTCGCACGCCTCACCGCCGTTCGCGATGCCGTCGCCGCAGTATGCCGCGAGCGTGCAGTTCGGGTTGCAGCTTCCGTAGGAGCCGTCGTTGACGCCGTTGTCGCACTGTTCGGAGCCCGTTTTGAATCCGTCTCCGCATCGCGCGTCGTAGGTGCAGTCGGCCTTGCATTGACCGTAGCCGCCGGTGTTTGCGGCCGCGCCATTGTCGCATTGCTCGCCCGACTCGAGGGTGCCGTTGCCGCAAAGGAGCGTGCAATTGCTCGCGCACGGGTTCGATGACGCGCCGTTGTTGACGCCGTTATCGCACTGCTCGGGCCCGTCGACGCGACCGTCGCCGCATCGGAGACCGCGCACGCACGCGCTCGCGCAATGGCCGTAGCCCGCGCCGTTGAACGCCGAGCCTTCGTCGCACTCTTCGCCGTTGCTCGTGACCGCGTCGCCGCAATACGGCGCCCAGCGGCACGACGGCGCGCACACAAGGGCCGCCCCTCCGTAGGTCGAAAGGTTCGACCCGTCGTCGCACTGCTCAGGGGGCGCCTGCAGAGCCGCGTCGCCGCAGCGAGGCCCGAGCGTGCACGCGCTCGTGCAATGGCCGTAGCCCGTGCCGTTGAGCGCGCCCTCGTCGCAAGCCTCGCCAGCAACCACGATTCCATCGCCGCAATGAGCCACGCATTGCGAAGACGCGCGCACGAAGCCGCCCAAGGTCAGCTTGTAGTTCGAGCCCGTGGTGTGTCGTTCGGCGTGAAAAACCGAGAGCTCGTAATTGCGACCCACGATGAGGCCGAGCGTTGTTGCGGCGGCGGTGTCGAGGAGAATCGAACCGCTCTTTGGCGGGTGAAGGCCGCCGAGGTCCACCGCGAGCCGGCCGTTGATGAAGACCCACACGTCGTCGTCGCCCGTGAACGCGAGCGACTCGTTGCCTTGGTAGGTGAAGACGTAGTGAACCTCGCTCGCGAACGCGAAGTTGTGTCCGATGGTCGTCTGAAACGAACCGAATCCTAGGCCGTCCACAGGGAAAAAGCCTCCCGCCGGCGCGCTGTCGAAGACGTAGGTTCCGTCCACTTGGCGCGCGAGCGTGAGCGTGAGCGGTGCGCCCTGCGCGTTCGTCCATACGGGTGTATTGTACATGGAGTCGTCGTGGAACCACGATGCGAACTCCGTTGCGCCCGTGAGCTGCGTGCCGCATGAGCCCGTTTGCGCTGCGGCGCGTGCGAAGGTCGGCGTGTCGTCGGCTGCAATGGTTGCCGCGACGAGGGTGGTCGATGCCACGCTGCACGTGTAGCGTTCGAAGTCCGGATGTCCCTTCACCGAGCGGCCATTGACCGCGTACGTGGCCCCGGAGCCCCAATAGAGAACATCGCGAACGAGCAGCGGAATCGCAAGAGATGCGGGCGGAACGGCCACCGTCGTGGTGCAGTCGAAACCAAGCTCGCGCCTGCACGTGGACGAGCAACCGTCGCCGGAAAGCGTGTTGCCGTCGTCGCACTCTTCCGAGCTGTAGATGACGCCGTCGCCGCACACCGCGGTGCATGGGCCTCCGGTGCAACGCGCTTCGTTCGTGCACGTGGGGGAACAGCCATCGTAAGGCCGCAGGTTACCGTCGTCGCATTGCTCTTGGCCTTCGGCCACGTTGTCGCCGCAGACCGTGATGTGGCACGCACCTGCAGCGCACGCCCACCCGGACTCGATTGCGCAGGTGGACGAGCAACCGTCTCCGGCCAGCGTATTTCCATCATCGCAGCGTTCGGTGCCTGCAACGATGTGGTCGCCGCACCTGCGCGCCACACAGGAAGAACCGGGCGTAGGGCATTGCCAACCGGACTCGATCGCGCACGCGGACGAGCAACCGTCGCCAGGCAGGGTGTTGTGGTCGTCGCACGTCTCGCCACCGGTCACGAGCCCGTCGCCGCACACGACGGTCGAGACGCACGGGCGACCCTGATCCGGGCACGCGAAGTTGGCCTCGATGCGGCACAGCGGACTGCACCCATCACCCGCCACTTGATTGGCGTCGTCGCACGTTTCGCCGAGCACGAGGTTCAGCGTTCCGTCACCGCAAAACGCGATGCGCGTGCACGAAGCCCCTGCAATTGGGCAGGTATAACCCGCCTCGACGAGGCACACCGACGAGCACCCATCGGTCGACGAAGCGTTGCCATCGTCGCACTGTTCGCCGTTGTCGAGCACGGCGTCGCCGCACGCCGCAACGTGAAGCCGCGCACACGCCCCGCCCGCACCACCGGCGCCGCGTGGGCAGGTGAACCCTGGCTCGACGCGAAGACAGTCCGCGGAACACCCGTCGTTTGCGCTCGTGTTTCCGTCGTCGCACGCTTCTGCGCCCGCGACGACGCTGTCGCCGCAGACAATGGTCGACGTGCACACTTCATGGACCGGAGCGGGGGGCGGGTTTGGCGTCGCGCAGGCAAAATGCGGCTCGAGGTGGCATGTTCCCGAGCACCCATCGCCGGGCACCATGTTGCCGTCATCGCACTCTTCCGAGCCTTGGCGAAGGCCATCGCCGCAGTACGGGTCCCGGACGCAGCGCGCTCCAGGCGTCGGGCACGTATACCCGTTATCGATTTGGCAATACGGCGTGCACCCGTCGTCTGCCGCCGTATTACCGTCGTCGCACGTCTCGCCGCCTTCAAGCAAACCGTTGCCGCACGCCTCGCGAGCGAGCGGCACACACGCCTGCCCAGGGGTGGTGCACGCGTAGCCAACCTCGAGCCCGCAGTCCGCGGAACAACCGTCGGATCCCGTGGCGTTTCCGTCGTCGCACGCCTCGCCTTGGTCAACCGTGCTGTCTCCGCAGCGACCGCGAGCCCCGGCGTCACCGCCCGCGCCTGCATCGTCGTCGAACACGGACGACGCGTTTGGGTCCGTGCTGCCGCCGCAGCCGATGCCGGTCGCGAGGAGCGCAGCGGCGGAAAACGAGACGACCCGCCACGTCGCGCGGCCGAAACTCGAAGGCTTTACGTGCATCGTCCACCCGGAACTTCGAAGAGAGATGAAGAAGAGCCGCGGAGGGGCCGCGAATCGCAGCGCAGCGGTGACCCAACCGCGCCAAACCCAAAGGTTAGCAGGACGGGACGAACCGTGCAGTGACCTGCGTCCGAATCACCCCGCCGCGCTTTCGGCGCGCTCGCCGTTCCACTCGATGTCGACGGTGGACGCCTCAAGAAGCGATGTTCGGTGACGCATCGCCCGGAACACGAGAACCCCGAGAAGGAGAAATTGGAGAAAGAAAGGCCCAAGGTCTTTCCAATCGAACGTCACATCGCGCGCGGCGCGAACATCGGTCCACCACGCGCGCACGCGTCCCTCGCCGAGCGCCTTTGGAAGGCCGTAGGCGCACATGGCGAATCCAATCATCGCGGCGCGGCTTGGGTCCGGCTCAAGGATGCCGCTACTTTCGCCGAAAAACACGCCTTCCAGGCCATCGCCAGGTGCGAAGAGATGCAGGCCACTCGTCGCGCGAGGATTGCATTCGATGGGAACGTACTCGCCGGCCTCGGTTCGGATGAAGTCGAACGCAATCTGCCCGGTGAATCGACGCATTCGCACGAACTCGGCGACCCACTCGCGGACAGCGGCGTTCGGAACCTGCCGGAAATAGATCGTCGCCCCCTGCCCCGCACTGTACTGCGTGGCGTAACAGCTGTGCGCGCGGAGTTCCCCGTCGATGGCGACACCGAAACTGCATAGCTGCTCGTGACCCAGGTACTCCTGAATCACCCACGGATAGCGCTCGGACACAGAAATCGCGTCGACGCACGTTGGATCTTTGGGCCGAATCAGCGTTCGGCTCGCAAACCTCGAGAAAACAGGTTTCAGAACGACGGGCTCGCGACTCTCGATGGCTTCTCGCAATTGTTCACGTGTCGTCGCAAGACGCGTCTTCGGCATTCGTGCGCCGGTCGCCGCCACCATGTCTACAAAACTATCTTTGCGATGAAGTGGCTCAAGGCGCTCGATGGAATCGACGAAGACCCGACAGCCCGGCGGGAAGGCATCGCGAACGCGGGCCACGTGAAAGCTCTCTTCGCAGGTCGGAAGCAGAAGCGACACACCGTGCTCGGACACAATGCGCACGAGCGCGTCGCGGAACGCCGCAAGGTCCTCGTTCGGCGACGGAATGTGAAATGACGCATCGACGTAGCGCGACCCGTCGCACGGATGAACCGCGATGGAGTCCGCTACGAGGACGCGGTGTCCTGCACTCGAAAATAGTCGCGCATATTCCAACGTCACAGGCGCACGGCCCCCCGTGAGAAGCACCGTAAGCGCGTGCGAATTCGCCGTCGATCGTCGTGTTCGCTTCATGTTTCTCATTCATCCCGAATCGAACGCGC
>CAIQDA010000494.1 GCA_903870415.1 uncultured delta proteobacterium | reverse complement strand
GCGCATGGCGATGGTGGCTTCACGCTGAAAGCGCGCGACCAGCGCCGGGTCCTCCAGCGCATGTTCGTGAAGCACTTTCACGGCGAACGCCGCTCCGTCATCGTCCTCCGCGGCGTACACCTCACCCATCGCACCAGAACCGATGCGCTCGATGAGGCGATAGCGCCCGCCGAAGGTTCGGCCCGCAAGACCCTGCGACGTCGAAAACGACATGCGACGCAACGTACCGCGGATCGCAGGAGGTGAAATCATCCCGCACGCTTTCGAACTTCGTGTGCCCACACCAACGACGATTTTTGCGCTGCCGCGGCATCGCCGAACGTACGCTCACGCGATGGTCACCAAGCGAGACGTCGAGGCAATGCTCCAAAGGCTCGGACGGGCGTCCGTTCCGCACCCTCGCGATCCGCACGCGTTTCTCGTGGCAGGCTCGGAGCCGCACCTTGAACCGATCACGCTCTGCGTCGAGGATCCGCTCGCGACCTTGCGCCTTCGCGTTGGCGCTTCCGCGGGAGCCGAAGCACCGCTGCTCCGCCGGCTCCTCATCTTGAACGCGCAAGCACTCGTGACCTCATCGTTCGGAATTCGAGGAGACGACCTCGTCCTCGAAGCATCGCTGAACCTCGACCGACTCGAAGAAGGCGAACTTGGTTCTGCTCTCGCGGAGATGGACCTCATGCGCGACGAGGCGCTCGCCTGAAACGCCCGAGCCTCGCACGCATGCCTGCTTCTTCCCCTCCGGTCGACTTCTTCATTACGCTCCGCTGATGGTGCGCCCCCACGCCCTTCTCCCCCTGCTTCTCCTTGCGGGCCTTGCGTCTTGCGCTGGAGCAACTCGTGGCGTGCCCCGCGCGAAGGCACCGTCCGATCCGCGCATTGGCGAGGCGATGCTTGCAGAGCGCATGAAACGCCGAGACGCGGGTCTCGCCCCGGCGTCAACGAGCGTTGTCGCAAAGCGCACGAAGTCGCGAGAAGCCAAGATCGATGGCCGCCTCGATGGCGGGCTGCGTCTTGAGGACCTGGGCGGCGGAACCAAGGCTGCGTTCACGTACGACGACGAGGCGCTGAACGCTTTTTTCCGCTGGGAACCGGGAGAGGCGCACCGCTTGAACATCGCCTTTCCGGACGAGCGCGGAGTCGCTGTCGTTCGAAGCGTGCAGTTTGCACATGGTTCTGGCGATGACAAAGCCACGCGTGCGGTCGACGACGAAGGCAAAGCGCTCGAGGGCGTCGTGGTCGTGGACACGGAAGAGAACGACGGAATCGAAGTGCGCATTCCGTGGGTCCTTTTTCCCGAGGGAGAACGCACGCGCGTCGGCCTCTCGGTGAGCATAGACGCCGGCAAATCGCTGCCTGCGACCACATCCGTCGCCAAAGGGGCGAAGGCGAAAAAGGCCTCTCCTTCCACCTCGGCCACGCCGCGCGTGCCGGTGCTTACGGAGCCGGAGCGAGCGCTTCGCGACGACCTCTTGCGCGCGCGGCTGCTTCCCGAAGATGCGCTTCACACGCGCGTGGCCGACTTGTGCGGCGATGACGCAAAAGAGCTTCTCCTCGTCTATCCGGGCATTCTCGCCATCGTGGGCAGCGCGTACGGCGGCGGCGAGCGCTTCTTTTACCGCGAGCTCGGTGACAGCACGGAGGTCGTGTCGATCGACGTCAGGCCCATCACCGGTCGCGCGAAGTCCGATGTCATCCTGACGCTGCGCCAAGGAAACCGCGAGTGGGTCGAGATCGAGAGCTTTCTCTCGGGCGAAAATCCGACGATGGTCTTCGCTCAAACGGTGGCGATGGGTGAGGCGCCGACGCGCATCGTGAACCGCCTTCGCATCGGTCACGAGCGCGACATCGAGGTCTCGAGCGAACCCGCGGCCCCGTTCGATCTCGACGGCGACGAGTACGCGGTGCCGTCCGATCAGCGCCCGCCACTCCTTCCTTGGGGGCCGACCGAACGGGTCATTTACCGCTTCGACAACCACGCTTTTCGCGTGGAACGTATTGTTCCTCGCAAGGTGAAACCCGAGGAAAACCCCGAGTCCAAGCGGCCTTCGGCAACGCGTGCCGATCGCATCGAACATCCGTCCGAGCCTCGCTCGCCCCTCGAGCAGTACCTGGCCGAGCGTCGCCTCCCCGCGTCGACGGTGCCCGTGCGATCGGTGAAGCTCAAGCTCGTCCGAGGAGGAGAAGCTGCGCTCACGCAGATCGACACGGACCTCGTGCTCCACGGTGCCGCAATCGGTGGCGGACGCCTCTTTGTGCGACTCACGCTTCCTGCTGCAAAGGGCGACGACGTGCTGTCGATCGACACGCGCGACGTCACAGGCGACGGCGACGACGACGTGGTGGTGCGTGTGGCCCGTGAGGTGCGAGCGGACGGACAAGTGGACCCGGTGCGCTCTGAACACCTCCTCGTCTTCGCCTACGGCACAGGAACACTCGCGCGCGTGTTCTCCGCAGAGGTCGCTCGTCAGGTTGGCGAATCCCGCGTCGAGAGCACCGTTCGCTTCACGCCAAAGAGCATCGAACTGACGCCAGGCACGGCGAAAGGCTGGACCGAGGCGACCTACGGGTGGGCGCAGGAAAAACCAGGCGGCGCGAGTGAGCCGCTGCTTCTTCCTTGGGGCGGCATCGCGAAGCTTCGTTTCGATTGGCAGGGCGATCGCTTTGTAGGCGCCGGCACCAAGGGAAAGCGCTGACGCCGGGTCCTTTCGTCCTCGCGGCCATGCTACGCGCCCGAATGCGATGAGTTACGTGCGCCAGTTTGCCCTTCGGTACCTCGGGTCCCGCAAGCGTTCGTTCGTGTCGCTGGGCACGACCTTCGCGACAGCCGGCGTTGCGCTTGGCGTCGCAGCGCTCTGCCTCGCGGTCTCGGTGAGCGGCGGTTTTCAAAGCCAATTTCGCGACAAAATTCTCGGCGTAAACGCTCACGTACTTGTCCTGAAATACTCAATCGATTTTCGGGAATACCGCGAGGTCATGAAGCGCGTCGAGGCCATTGCTGGCGTCGTCGCGGCAGCCCCCTTCGTCATCAACCCGACGATGGTCTCCCACGGCGGCCACACGGCCACAGGTGTGCTTCTCAAAGGCATCGATCCGGAGCGGTCGAACCTCGTCCTCGAACTTCCGCGCACCGTCGTTGAGGGGAGTCTCGTCGACCTGCGCCAAGCGAATGCCGCGCCTCCAAAGGCGACACCGCGCCTCGAACTTGGATCGTCCGAGCCCGTGGGCGGAGGCCGTCGAAGTGCCCTTCTCGACGCGATGGAATCCGCTGTCGCCAAGTCACACGCAGGTTCGCAAGCGGTCGCGCCCTCGGACGAGTTGCCCTCGCCACGCGTCGACGCCACGCCCAAAGGCGGCTTCGCGAGCGCCCTTCCCGACGACGACGTTCTTCCTCCCGAGCTCGACGCCGACCCGTGTCGCGGAGAGGGCCTGCTCAAGCTTCCGTCCATCGCGATCGGCCGCGCCCTCGCGCGTCAACTCGACGCTGCGGTGGGCAGCTGCCTACTTGTGACGTCACCGACCATCGGCCTGAGCATCGGCGGCGTGGCCAAACCCCCTGTCGCCAAACGCTTTCGTGTCATCGCCTTGTTCGAGGCTGGTTTCGATCAATACGACTCGAAGCTCGCGTATGCGGACCTCTACGAAGCGCAGGCTTTTTACGAATACGGCGACAGCGTCACAGGAATCGAGACGCGCATCGAGGACATCGACAAGTCGAAGGAGGTCGTCCACGCCATCGAGGACGAACTTCGCGACGGCGTCTACCATGTGCTCGACTGGATGGACCTGAACCGCGGCCTCTTCACGGCCCTTGTCGTGCAGCGCATCGGCGTCACCGTGGTGCTCGGACTCATCCTCATCGTGGCAGCCTTCACCGTGGTCGCGACGCTCGTCATGATCGTCCTCGACAAGCAAAAAGAGATCGCGCTGCTCAAAGCCATCGGCGCCCCCGAGTCGGACATCGTCCGCATCTTCTTGTGGCAGGGGCTCGCAATCGGAACGGTCGGCACGTCGATTGGCATGGCGCTCGGGGCCGCCGGCGTCGCGCTTCTCACGCGCATTCCCATCGATCTCGACGCGAAGGTTTACTTCATCTCGCAACTCCCCGTCCGCGTGCGCGCATCCGAGTGGATCGCCATCGCCGCGTTCTCGATCGGCCTGTCCCTCGTCGCCGCCGTTATCCCTGCTCGCCACGCGGCACGAACCGTCCCCGCGGAAGGTTTGCGTCCTCGCGGCTGAACGAGTTCGCGCAGGCGGTCGTGCCTTGACCTGCCAAGGGCTTCGGGAGTACCCGCAGAGCATGCCTTGGCGTGTGACCGTTGAAGCGCTTCCGGGCGCCGCCCCGACCGACTCAACGCCGATTGATGTCGAAGCCCCGAGCTGGGTTGTTGCGCTGCGAACCGCACGGGAGCTTCTGGGTTTTCCGCCGCCGGACCCGCGCGAACTCTCGGTCGAAGTGCGCGATGACCTCTGGCGTGTGGTGGACCGTTCCCTCGGTCGACTCTTCATCGTCGAAAGCACCGCGGCGAAGGCCGCCCCGTCGCCCGCAGCCCCGCGCGCGCCCGCGGCTCCAGCAGACATCGTGTGCGAGTTGCGCGCCGATGTCGCGGCCTCGCCCGAGCAGCCGTTCGACTACCTCGAAGAAGTGCTGGTCGCGTCGCGCCTCTCCGGTCTCGACGTGGCGCACACGTGGATCAAACTGCGCCTCGCGGCGTGGCGAACGTTTCGAGGACCGGACGCGCCAGTCCATCCACGATGGATGCTGCGCCTCTTCGCGTTCTCCGAAGCCCCGGCGTCGGACGATGTCGAGCCGGTGGCTTACGTCGAATTCCGATCGTGGTCGGGCCGCATCGAGATTCTTCCGCCTGAAGAATCCGTCGTGGCCGCCGCGATCGACGCGCATCACGTGCCTTCGGCGCCGGTCGCCGATCCCGCACCGGTGACCCCTCACGCGAGCGCGTTCGTGGGCGTCCAAACACCGGTCGACGTGGCGCTTGTTGGGGCTGTCGTCCCGCCCCCGCGTCCGAGCATTGCATCGAGCGTTGACCTCATCGGCTCGATCTTCGACTCGGTCCACGACGTGCACTTTGCACCGACCGTCGTGGACGGCGCGGACCTCCTCTGTGACATCGCGTTCCGCAACATTCCCTGCGCCGGCGCGTTCATCTTCTTCCACGACATCAACAACCGTGGATGGATCATCGCAAGCGGCTCCGGCGACCACGCATCAACGGTGTTTGGCGATCGGTTTGCAGCGACCGATCCGCTCCTGTCGCGAATCGTCCAGCGCCGTGGTGCATTGCGCGTAAGTGGCGAGGCCTGCGCGCACGCGTTGAACTTGGGACGAACGGCGAAGCACGCGCTCATTGCCGCGGCATCGGTCGGGGGACGCCTGTACGGCGCCATCGAACTCGTTGACCCGCCAGGAGGTCAGCCGTTCACCGAGTCGCAAGAGCACGCGCTCGCGTATCTCGCCGAACAGTTTGCGACCTTCGCGGCTTCGCGTGGCCTCGTCGTACGCGAAGACGACGTTCGCTCACGCCGCACCTAAGCGTTCGCGCGAGTGAATCGTCTCCAACGCCGCGGCGAATAAGGCAGACTCCGGACCATGTCGCGGGAGACCAAGCGCCGGCGTCAAGCCATGGTGGCCATCGCGGCGGCGGTCGTCGTCTCCGTTGTCGTGCTCGCGTCGTACCTGCTCCGGTCCCTGGCGCAAGCCGATCGCCTGCGCGAACAATCGCTTCTCGCGGCCACCTACGAACTGGCGCAAGACAAAGCATCCCGCGTCGACCGCCTCTTGTTCGAGCAAGACGATGCCGCGTTCTCGCTTGCGGAGTCCGACGAGGGACGAAGCCTCGCCGACCGTTGGCTCCCGACGGCCGCGCGCATTACGCCCACGATACGCGCCGTTATCGTCCTCGACGATCTCGGCAACGTCGTGGACTTTGCAAGCCGTTCCCTTGGACCAATCGAGGAGGACGAAGAATTTCGCCGCCTCGTCGTCGCACGCTTTCGCAACGCATTCGAACACGACGCGCCGGGCGAGAACCTGCTCCGCCACGTGCACCGAAACGAGGGCGACAGGAGCTTTCTTCTTTCGTACCGGAGCGCGTCGAGCGCCAGTGATCGTCGAACGTTTGTGGCCTGGCACGATCTAGGCCGCGTCGTGAAGGACGTATTTCCGAGGGCATACGGAGACCCTACACAAGGCAGCCATCGACTGGACGTCCTCGACGAACAAGGTCGCATCATCTTCGGACCGCCTCTGCGCTCGTCGCGTTTCACCGTAAGCGTGCGCTTTGCAACGACCATCTACGGATGGCGCCTTCAACTCGCACCGGCCGTTGACGAAGAGTTGGCCTCGGATTTCGCACATCGCCGTCGACTCGACATGGCGCTCGTCATCGGAGCCTCGTTGATGATCGTCGCAGGCATCATCACCGTCGGGCTTGCAGCCGACCGCGCGTGGAGAGCATCAGAGCTCAAAAGTTCGTTCGTTGCGAACGTGAGTCACGAACTCAAAACACCGTTGGCGCTCGTGCGCATGTTCTCCGAAATGCTTCACGATGACCGCGTTCCGTCGCCGGAGAAACGTCGCGAATACCTAGGCATTATTCACACGGAAGCGCGTCGCCTCGAAGGCCTCCTCGATCGCATTCTCGACTTCGCACGCCTCGAGCGTGAACCGCGAGCAAACGAGTTCATCGTCGACGACCCGTCGGACGCAATCGCAGAAGGCGTCGAAGCTCACCGTTCGCAAGCAATGTCGACAGGCATCGTGCTCCAAGCGAAAATAGAAGGGCCCCTCCCGCCGGTGCGGCACGACCCGACCGCGCTCACGCTCGCGGTGTCAAACCTCGTCGACAACGCTTTCAAGTACGCAGCACAGGCCCGCACCATCGCGGTGTCCGCGCACCACGACGCTACGGGTGTCGTCATCACCGTCGTCGACGATGGCGAGGGAATTCCCGAGGCCGAGCGCCACCGCGTCTTCGAAAAATTCGTCCGCGGGAGCACGGGAAACGGCCGGGGAACGGGCCTCGGTCTGGCCATTGTCATGCAGGTCGTTCGGGCTCATCGCGGCACGATTCGGCTCGATGCGGCCGAACCACGGGGCGCACGTTTCCGCATCCGCCTCCCGATCGCATCGTGAATCGGTGCACCGGGCTTGACCGCGGCCCTGTCGTCGATAAGGTCAGCAAAGAGGCATGCCGTTTGCCGTCCTCGTGGCGAGGGCGCCCCACGCGGCGAGAATGAGTGCAAGGTTCAAGTAATGGCGAGTGATGACGCGAAGCTGTTCGTGGCGGGGCTGCCAGACAGCGTATCTGAGGACGTGCTGAGGCAGCTTTTCGAGGCGACCGGTGGCCAAATTGTCAGTGTGAGCATCCCAAAGGATCGCACTACTGGCCGGCCGCGGGGCTTTGGCTTCGTGACGATGAGCTCGCCTGAAGAAGCGAAGGTTGCCCGCGAGGCGCTTGACGGCTCGCTCCAGGCAGGTCGCAGCATCAGCGTGCGCCCTTTCCAAGCCGATCCGCCTCGCGGCGATGGGCCTCGGGAAGGTGGCGGAGGCTTTCGTGGCGAGGGCGGTGGTTTCCGAGGTCCGCCTCGGGGTGACGCGCCCATGCGTGGTGGTCCGCCACCAACCGACCGAACGCTCTACGTCGGCAACTTGCCGTACGACGCCGCGCAAGAGGAAATCGCAAGCCTCGTCAACGGCGTCACGGACAACGCGGTTGTTCGCGTCAACCTGCCCATGGACCCAGACGGTCGCAAACGAGGCTTCGGCTTCGTGACCCTCGCGTCGAGCGAGGCGGCGAAAACCGCTGCAGACACGCTGGCCAATGCCGAGCTTCGCGGCCGACGACTCATCGTCAACATCGCCCACCCCAAGGGCGATCGACCTGCCCGCGAGGGCGGTGACTTCGGCGGTCCGCCACGCGACTTCGGCGGCGGTCCTCCTCGCGATTTCGGTGGCGGTCCTCCGCGCGACTTTGGCGGCGGTCCCCCGCGCGACTTTGGTGGCGGTCCTCCACGCGACTTCGGTGCCGCGGCTCCGCCACGTGCTCCTGGAAAGAACGACCGCAAACGTGGCGGCGCCCCTGGCGGCAGCGACGACGGATTCCGAAAGCCGGTCCGCACGGCCGGTGCCGGAGCTCGCGGTGGTGCCGGTAGTGGTGGTGGCGGCGGAAGCGGCCGTCAACGCGACTACGAAGACTGGGACGACGAATAATCCGAGCGTGTCGCCGCAAGGTGACCTAGGCTCTCGGTAAGCCTCGAGAAGAAAAGCGCTCTTCATAAGCGAAGAGCGCTTTTACTTTTCCTTGACACCCGGGCACAACTCACTAAGGGTTGCCCCCCCTTTCCACGCAAACGACGAGCGAATTCCCATGCGCGATACCTTCAAGCTCACCTGTGCGCAGTGTGGCCGTGCGAACTACGTGACCACGAAGAACAAGCGCACGATGTCCGAAAAGTTTGAGATCAAGAAGCACTGCGCGGCGTGCAATTCGCACCAGCCGCACAAAGAAGGCAAGATCTCGAAGGGCTGATGCCCCCGATGTTGCTGCCTCTGCGTTCACGCGGAGAGGACGCCGGTTTTTCGGGGCGCCCCTCCTGCGTTGGGCAGGGGCAGCACACGATGGCCTGGCCGTTCTAGATTTGCCGGGAGTTTCGAATGTTCGACTGGCTCCAAGGGCTTTTCTCCAACGACCTGGCCATCGACCTCGGCACGGCGAATACGCTGATCTACGTGCGCGGTAAGGGAATTGTGTCCTGCGAACCCAGTGTGGTCGCGGTGCAACAAGACTCTCGGGGAGTCTCCAAGGTTCTCGCCGTCGGTCGTGAAGCAAAAGAAATGATCGGTAGAACGCCTGGAAATATCCGGGCGGTTCGACCTCTCCGCGACGGCGTCATCGCGGACTTCGAGATCACCGAGGCAATGCTGCGGCACTTTATTGCCCGCGTGACCTCGCGACGTTCGCTCGTCAAGCCGCGCATCATCATCTGCGTTCCGTTCGGCATCACCGAGGTCGAGAAGCGCGCGGTGAAAGAGAGCGCGGAGTCCGCAGGTGCCCGCGAGGTTTACCTCATCGAGGAGCCGATGGCCGCGGCGATCGGGGCGGGGTTGCCCATCACCGAGCCTTCGGGAAACATGATCGTCGACATCGGCGGCGGCACCACGGAGGTCGCCGTCATCGCGCTCACGGGCATCGTTTATTCCCAGAGCATTCGCGTGGGCGGCGACAAGATGGACGATGCGATTCAGGACTACCTGAAGCGCAAGTACAACCTCGCCATCGGTGAGCAGACCGCCGAACGCATCAAGATCGAAATCGGAAACGCCTACCCGCCGGAGCGACTCCTCTCCGCAGAGGTCAAGGGTCGAGACCTCGTTGCCGGCGTCCCGAAGACGGTCATCATCAACTCCGACGAGGTCCGCGAAGCTCTGAGCGCGCCACTCAAGGCAATCGTCGACGCCGTGCTCGTCGCCTTGGAAAAAACCCCACCGGAGCTCGCTGCCGACATCGTCGACAAGGGCATTGTCCTTACGGGCGGCGGGGCCCTGCTCACGAATCTCGACGTCCTTCTCCGCGAAGAGACCGGTCTCCCTGTCATGATCGCTGACGACCCGATCAGCGCCGTCGTGCTTGGCAGCGGCAAGACCCTCGATCAAATCGAGCTCCTTCGCGAGGTCGCGATCAGCTGATGGCGTCGCCGCGCAGCCTACGCGATCTCGTTGTCGTGGCGTCCCTCGTGGTCGCGCCTTTCTTCTTCCTCCGCGCAAGCCTCCGTCATCCGGACCAGCTCACGGGGCTCGATCGCGGCGTCCTTCGCCTCTCGGGCTTGCTCGAACTCGGCATCGCTCGCGTCACGCGCGGCGCCGTTTCAATTTGGGGCGACTACATTTGGCTGCAGGATACACGCAGACAAAACGCGGACTTGAAAGCTGAAAACGCTCAGCTTCGCGCAAGTCTCCATGAGTCCGAGCGCGCCGCCGTCGAGAACGTCGAACTTCGTCGCATGGTGCAGCTCAAGCGGTCGGTCGAAGCCGAATCTGTATCGGCCCAAGTCGTCGCCAAAGACTTCAGCCCCTTCTTCCGCGTGGTGCGCATCGTCATCGATCGCGGCGTCCCCGATCTTCGATCGCACATGCCGGTTATCGGCACCGATGGCGTCGTGGGTTCGGTCCTTCGGGTTTCCGGCGACACAGCCGACGTGCAGCTTGCGGTGGATGCCGCCTTCGGTGTCGACGTGGAAGACGAGCGCACGCACGCGCGCGGCTTCGTTCGCGGAACGGGAGACGTTGCTCGTTACGCCGCGAAGGTCGAAATGGTCGACGCACGCGACGACGTGAGCGTCGGAGATTTGCTGGTGACTAGCGGCAAGGGTCGCTGGTTTCCACGCGGGCTTCCGGTGGCGCGGGTCACCAAAGTCGTGCGCCGCGAAATCGGTCGCGAGCAAGAAGTCGAGGCCGAGCCGACCGTCGACTTTTCGCGGCTCGAACACGTGCTCGTGCTCCTCGACGCAACCCCCAACGAGGGCCCTCCGGTTCCTAAGCGTGGAGCGGATCGATGATCCGAAACTCGACGCTCGTGGCGCTTGGCGTCGGCTTGGTGTTTGCGCAAGCGATGTTCCACCGCGTCGTGCCCGCGGCCGCGGCGTACGGAGCCATCCCGTCACTCGTGGTTCCTGCGGTCATCTACGCGGGCGTTCATGAAGTCTCGACCCTTCGCGGCAGCGCCTTCGCGTTCGCATCGGGGTACCTCGCCGACGTCGTCGGAAGCGCGCCCATGGGCTTTCACACGTTCGCGTACGTCGCGCTCTTTCTTCTCGCTCGCGGCATCGGCGTTCGGCTCTCGGCGCAAACCCTTCTCACGCAGCTCGCGCTCGCGCTCGTTTTCTCGGTGCTCGAAAGCACCTTCGGTCTTGTCGTGCTCTCGATCTTCGGCCGCGATGCATGGGTGCCGCGCGCCCTCTACCCGTTCGTCGTTCCGCGGGCGCTCGCAACGGCTGTCGCGGCACCCGCAGTTTTTCGCATCGTCGATGCGCTCGCGGCGCGCTCTCGCGCACAGGCGCAGGAGCTCCCATGAGACTGGCGTCGCCATCGGACGTCGGTGAGTTTCGCGGGCGCTTCAAATGGTACGCGCTCGCGGTCGTCGTCACCTTCGCCGTCGTCATCGGGCGCCTCTTCGACCTGCAAGTCATCGAAGCGGACCGCTACCGCGAAGAAGCTCGAGAAAATATCATCCGCCGCGTCTCGCTCCCAGCCGCGCGCGGGGTGGTCGAGGACGCAAACGGAAAAGTGCTCGCGTCGAACCGCGCCGCCTGGAACGTGGCCGTCGTCCCAGGTCGCGTTCTTCCGTCGGGAAGGCCTCCCCATCGCGTCGGACGCTACGAGGTCGACACGTGGGCCTCCATCGCGGACGCGCTCCGTCTGACCCCCGCAGAACGCGATACGTGGGCCGTAAAACTCCGCGACGCATGCAAGACCGATGAAGACCACTCGGCATGCTGGCGGTCGGTGATGGTCCGCGAAGACGCGCCACGCGACGTCGTCGCCGAACTTCGGCAACATCCGCAAGAGTATCAAGGCGTCGAGGTCATCGAGAGTTCGGTGCGCACCTATCCGTTCGGGTCGCTCACGGCGCATCTCATGGGCTACGTCGGCGAAATCGACGCGGAAACGCTCGTGAAGCATCGTCCCGAGGGTTACGGCGAGTTGCCCCTCGACGAGCAGCGAAAGCTGAATCCACTCGGCTACGAGCCTGGCGACACGGTCGGCGTCGTGGGCCTCGAACGCGCCTGGGAAGCGATGCTCCGCGGCCAGCGCGGATGGATCAAACGCATCGTCGACGCGCGTGGACGCTACCGAACGGAACCGGCTTACCAAAGCCTACTCGAGGAACCGTCGCGCCAAGATCCCATCGCCGGTCGCAACCTGCGCCTCTCGATCGACGTGGACCTGCAGCGTTCGACCAAGGACGCGATGGCCAAGCAACTCGCAGGCGCGGTCGTCGCGATGGAGGTCCGCACGGGCCGAATCCTCGCGCTTTATTCGAAGCCGGAATTCGATCCGAACGAGGTGTCCGGAGCCCAGGGCCGAGCCCGCCTCCGCGAAGCCTTCGGCCGTTTGCGCACCGATCCGCTGAACCCGCTTCTCGACAAGACGACGACCGGCGCGTTCCCTCCCGGGTCCACGTTCAAGCCATTCGCCGCTCTTGCCGGGCTCGAAGAAGACGCGTTCCGACCCGAGAAGAATGAGGTCTGCAACCAATTCGTCTTCTACGGCAAGCGTCGCTTCAAGTGCACGCACATGCATGGCGTCGTCAACTTGCGCTCGGCCATCGCGCAGTCGTGCAACATCTACTTCTTCAAGCTCGCGGAGGCCGTCGGCATCGATCGCTTCGCACGCCTGGGGCAGCTCTTCGGTTTCGGTGAGCGCACAGGCCTAGCGATCAACCCGGAATCACCAGGGCGAATGCCTACGCGTGCATACTACACCAATCTGTTCCGAGGCTCGTACAAGATTGGCTTTTCGCTGAACACAGCCATCGGTCAGGGCGCGATGACAACGACCCCCGTGCAACTTGCGGCCGCATACGCCGCCCTGGGAAACGGCGGAACGCTCTACGTCCCTCAAGTGGTGCGCTCGGTCGTTTCATCGGATGGCGAGCTGCTCCAAGAGTTCAACCCGCGCGTCCGACGCACCATCCCGCTCAAGCCACAGAATTTGGCGCGCATCCTCGACGGCCTGAAGCAAGTGGTCGACAGCACGCACGGCACCGCGCACGCGCTGAGAGACCCCGCCCTTCCCGTCGCAGGAAAAACAGGAACAGCTCAGGTCGGTTACGCCGCGCACCCAGGCGATGACCCGAAATGGGCCTGGTATTACTCGCGCGACGACGCCTGGTTCGCAGCTCTCTACCCGTCGCAGGCACCCGAGCTGGCACTCGTTGTTCTCGTAGAACACGGCGCATCGGGCCCGGCGGTCGCAGCCCCCATCGCGTTCCAAATCCTCCACGACTACGCGCAGTTCAACGCCAAGCGCCGAGGCTCGGTGCACTGATGGCACGAGGACTAAGACCGCTGCGCCGCATCGTCCCGGCCCGCGACCACTTCGACTGGCCGCTCTTTCTCGGCATTGCCGCGCTGTGCGTCGTCGGCGCCGTCAACCTGTATTCTGCAACCTCCGCTGCGAAGCTCGCGCTGCAAGAACTCTACGTTCAGCAGGTCTATTGGCTCGTCGTCGGGGGCATCGTCGCGGGAATCCTCGCGTCCGTGGATTACCGACTTTTCGAAAAGTGGGCCTGGCCCTCGTACGGCGTGGGTCTCGTGCTCCTCGTTCTCGTGTTCGTGCTCGGACGCGATATCCGAGGCAGTTCCCGATGGCTTTCGCTCGGACCGCTCTCCATCCAGCCGAGCGAGACGATGAAGATCGCGCTGATCCTCGCGCTCGCAAAACACTTGCACAACGTTCATGCGGTCGAGCGACGAGGCCTCCGCGACCTCGCGTTTCCCGCGCTCATCGCCGCAGTTCCCGCGGCTCTCGTCATCAAGCAGCCCGACCTCGGAACGGGCCTCATTCTGTCGCTCATCTTTGCGTCGATGACGCTGCTTCTCGCGGTACCCGGCGGACTCATCTTGCGCATCGTGGGCACCATCGTGGGGTGCTCGTGGGCGGTGTGGGAACTCGACCTTTTGAAGGACTACCAGCGCGCGCGAATCGACGCGTTCCTCAACCCCGAGCAAAATATCCTCGGCGCCAACTGGCACGCGCACCACGCTCGCGTCGCCATCGGCAACGGCGGCGTCACGGGCTGGGGCTTCATGCGCGGCACGCAGAACCAGTTCCACTTTCTCCCGGACCAGTTCACGGACTTTCCCTTCCCCGTCCTCGCGGAAGACTGGGGATTCGCAGGCGCCTGCGTCCTCGTGACGATCTACGCGTTCCTCGTTTTGAGGGCGATCGACATCGCCTACCGCGCACGCGACCGCTTCGGAGCCGCCCTCGCAACCGGCGTTGGCGCGCTCTTCTTCTGGCACGCGGTCTTCAACCTCGGGATGGTCACCGGCCTGCTTCCCGTTGTCGGGGTCACGCTTCCGCTCTTCTCCTACGGCGGCTCGAGCGTCGTCACCGACCTCGTCGGCGTGGGCTTCCTGATGAGCGTCTCCTCGCACAGGCAGTCGTAGGCCCCGCCCGAAAAGCCGCGTGACGGGTCTCCCAACGTCGACGACTGCATTCTGCATCGACCTCACTGCGTGCACTTTACACGCATGAACCGGAGCGGGCGGAACCCGATGGAATGAAAAAGGGCCCGACAAATCGGACCCTTTCCCAAGAGCGTCGAGACCCGTACGGGCCGCGTCGCTTACTTGTTGCCCTGAAGCGCCAAGAGATGAAGCTTGGCGAATTCGGACTGGTTGAGCGTGTTGAACACTTCGAGAATCACGCGAAACGGAGTGCCACGGTCCGCGATGATGATCGCCTCGGAGTAGCTCGCGTCTTTGCCGCGAACGGTGCGAATTTGCTTATCGCGCTCGCGCCATGCTCGGGCTTGGTTGGCGAGCGGAACAATGAAAAGGTCGTTAGGACCGCTTCGCTTGTACTTCGCCTCAAGGCCGCCGACCGCGTTGGCCGGAACGTTCGCCACGAAGTTTCCGTCGATCATGATCTGCGAGCGCGAGATGATGACGGGAACGCCGCTTTGAGCTTCTTCGCTCATCTCGGTCGTGAGAACCGACCTGGGAATTTTCAGGTCGTCGGACTGCGGCATGGTCGCCGCCGAGTTGGACGAAGACTTCAAAATGAAGACGAGAATGATCGTCATCATGTCGAGCATGGCCGTGATGTTGAGGTACATCGGCACGCTGTCATGGGCGTTCTTCTGGATCGCCGCACGAAGCTTGCGCTTGTAGTACCCCGTCGAGGCCTTTTGGCGCGTTGGCGGTTTGGTCCCGCCCGTTTCGTTCTGCGTTTCGTCGCTCATGAAATCACCGGATGACGCTGAACATCACGTCGGGAAAAAGAAGCTTGGCCTTGTCGTCACCCGCCGCGGACGGCTCACGCCGAAGCGCGTCGATGGTGTCGATCATGACCGCGTAAGTGATCTCCGGGTTGCCCGTGAGGGAAACCGTCGTCTCGTCCGCGTAATCGTCGTTCGAATGCTTCAAACGAACGGCGCACTCGGTGAGCTTCTCGTGATCGTAGGTTCCGTCGGCCTTCTTTGGCACCGCGAGCCCAGCGCCCATGTCGGTGCAGCCGGGGCCCACGTTGCCGCCCTTCGCCTTGATCGAATAGCCGTCGGGGACGACAATGACCGTGAGCGAAAGGGCGTTCTGCTGCGCGTCGCGCCCGCCGCCTTTGCCCGCGCGGGGCGAGGCGACGTCGAGCGTCGTCATGAACGTCAGGGCGATCGACGACAAAACGAACATCAGAACGTTCATAATGATGTCGAGGAACGGGACGATGTTGAGTTCGCCCGCCTCTTCGTCCGGTCCGGCCTCGTGAGGCGTCGACAAACGTCGGATCTTGCCCCGCTGAGAACCGGAAAGCTTTTCCTCGGACATGGTGTCTCCTGGCCTTCGCTCAGCCCTGCGGGCGGTCGAGGGTCAGCAGCGTGAAGAGGCGGTCCTTCGCACCTTCGAGCTCGTGGCGGATCTTCTTCGCGTTGAAGCTGAGGAGCATGAACGCCGTCATACAGATGACCGCGATGCCGAGACCGAACGCCGTGTTGTACATCGCTTCGGCGATACCGTTTGCGAGAAGGTTGGACTTCTCAGCAGCGGAAAGACCTGGGCGCGAGATCGATCCGAACGTGTGGATGAGACCGAAAACGGTGCCGAGAAGACCGGTCAGCGTTGCGATGTTCGCAAGCGCGAAGAGCTCCGTGACGTGGCGATCGATCTCGCCCTTGAGCTCGTCGTAAACCGACGACATCTCCGCTTCGATCTTGTCTTCGCCCTTGTTTGCGTTCGTGAGACCTGCGCGAACGATGCGGTAGAGCGGAAGCTCGAGACCCTTCGTTTGCGCGATCGCGCGATCGATATTACCCGCACGAACCAGCGTACTAATCTGCGAGATCAGCTCGTGAGCGTTGATCGAGTAGTTCTTAAACTGGTGGATGGTGCGGTTGACGATGAGCGCAGCAACAATCGCGCTGACCACCAGATTGATCGACAGAAAAGTGGGGTTCTCCCGGAAAGCCTCCATGAGACCTCCGCTGCCACTTGATGCCGACTGACCCCCTTCGAGAAGGACCAAGAACATGCCGTGCGCTCCTTGCCTGCGTAACTTCGCGTGCTGACGTTTTTGGGCGGACGCTCGAGTGCCCCCGCCTTCAACTTCGGGACGGTACATGCGTTCCCCGCCCCGCGTCAACACGGGAGGCAACAAGCGCCCCATCCGTCGATGCGAATCCTTTGCCGAGGGGCCGAATGGATTGCCGTGAGTGAACTTGTGCAGCGAGAGGTGAACCCGAACCGAATTCCACCCTCACTGCCACGGGGCCTCTTGACCGCGGCCCGCTCCCTGAGTCAGTGTGCGCGACCGTTCGTGGTGGCCCCCATGGCCCACGCATCTCAGGAGGAATTCATATGGCAACGATTTGGAAGCACTTCAAAGAGGGTGGCTGGGGCATGTGGCCGATCCTCTTCTGGTCCGTGTGCGTCTTCGGCATCATCATCGAGCGCGCCCTTTACCTGTCCGCCGCGCGCATCACGAAGGACGCATTCCTCTCCACGATGGAGAAGTGCATCCTCGCCGGCGACGTGCAGTCGGCCGTAAAGAAGTGCGCAGCAACGCCTGCGCCTATGGCGAAGATTGTTCAAGCGGGGCTCCTCCGCACGAACCGCCCTGACGAAGAAGTTCAGACCGCGATGGACGAAGCTGCACTCCGCGAGCTTCCGAAACTCAGCGCGCGCACCGGCTTCCTCGCGCTCCTCGCGAACCTCGCGATGCTCTCGGGTCTCCTCGGCACCGTTTCCGGTCTCATCTCGTCGTTCGGCGCTGTCTCCGGAGAGTCTGTCGACCCTTCGCAGAAGGCACGAATCCTCGCAGAAGGCATCTCGGAAGCGATGAACTGCACGGCGTTCGGACTCATCGTCGCCATCACCGCCCTCATCGGCTTCGCGATCCTCAACGGTCTCACGCAGCAGATCGAAGACGACATCAACGAAGCGACCGTTCGCGTTCTCAACCTCGTCGTTGCGAACCGCCAGAAGGTCAACACGCAGAACCTCGCAGCCTGAAAAGGCAGCGGTTTCGGCGTTTCATCTGCACGAGCACCTGTAGGAGGCTTCGATGGCTGGCGTTGACGTAGGCGGCGGTGGAAAAGGCGGCAAAAAAGCCCTCGATTCCGAAATCAACATGGTTCCCTTCATCGACTTGCTGATGGTGACCATCGCGTTCCTCCTCATCACGGCGGTCTGGAGCCACATGTCGCGCATCAACGCGAATGCTCAGGTTCCCGGCCCGCCGCGGCCCGACGAGGAGATCACGCAAGTGGAGCCAGAGCCTTCACTTCACGTGGAAATGCGCGACCAGAACAACTTCAAGTTGATCTGGAAGACGGGCTCCACCGTGGTCATCGAAAAGAGCGTTCCGCGAAAAGCGGAAGAGACTCGCGACGCCACGGGCAAGGTCACCGGCTCGAAGTATCCAGAGCTGGCGAACGAGGTCGAGGAGCAGTGGAAGGCGACCGGCAAACACCGCGACGCCTCCGACCGCAAGTTCGACCAGGCCGTCCTTCACACGGACAACGACACCAAGTTTTCGGACATCGTCGCGGTCATCGACGCCATCTACAAAACGCACCGGCCCTTCAACAGCGGCAAGCCGGGCGATCTCGTCCCCGCCTTCAACGTGACCTTCGCGGTCAACTGAGCACGGAGCACCATGGCCATTCATCAGCCAGGACGCCGGCTTCTCCACGGCATAACCCTGAAGTTTGTCTCGGACCACGTGTCCGGCGGGGGCAAGCGCAATATCAACGCGGGCCTCTCGCTCACGAGCATGATCGACTTCTTGATCGTGGTCGTGGTCTTCCTTCTCATGACGTTCAACTCGTCGGGGGAAACCCCTCTCGCGAAGAACGTCCGTCTTCCTAAGGCCGAGAACTCCGTCGACATGGTCGACGCTCCGCTTGTGGGCGTGGTCGGGGGTCAAATCCTCGTCGACGGCGCCACCACGGGAAACACGCGCGAGATCGAAGAGTCGAAGCAGGTCAAGCGCATTGAAGAGCTCTTCAACGTGCTCAAGGCCAAGCGAGAGCTCTGGAAGCAAACGCGTCCGGGCAAGGAATTCCCTGGCGTCGTCGTCCTGCAGATTGACCGCGATGTGCCCGCGGTGGTGGTGAAGAGCGTCTTCCAGACGTCCGCCTTCGCCGGCTACCCCAACGTCAGCTTTATGGTCGACGGCGCGCCGAAGACCAAGGGTTAGACCATGCCGCGAACGACGCGCGGACTCGCAAGCATTCCCAAGCTTCGCGAGCTCCGAAAGCAGCGTCCCCACGAAAGCCCCAGCGCCAAGCTCTGGGGCTTCGTCGTGTTGGGGCTCATCATCGCGGTGACGTTGCACACGGCTCTCACGCGTCGCTCGCTCGGCCAACAAAAGTCGGCCATCCTCGGGCGTCAACGCGCTCTCGCCGCGACCATCGGGCCGCGATGGGAGTCCGTTCGTTCGCTCCTCGTCGAGACGGCGATCAACGCGGCGAAAGATCCCTGGATGGGGGACTTCGTGAGCCCTTCGTTGCGCACGCGTTCGTGGCGCAGCGAACAGGCGGTTTTCCTGCGTCTTGGGAGCTCCGAAGCGACTTCACCGCAGGGCGTTTTCGACGCAGCAAAGTTCTCTCCGCGCGACTCCTTTTTGTCGTGCCTTCGCGCGCCGCCTGGGGCGCTTGGAAGCGATCGCCTCACGCGATTTCACCGCATGCAAGAGTCCTTCGCGGTGACGCGCCTTCTCGATCCTTCGTGGGTCGAAGACGTGCAGTCTGCAGATGATGAACTTCGTCTAAAGGTCTTCCACGAGCAGCTCGCGGGCGCGACCACCGAGGCGCTCAACACCGCCGTGACGCTTGTCGAAACCGCGAAGAGCGTGCTCCTCGTCATCGACGAAGTTCCTGGCAATTTGCCTGCGGACGCCGGTCGCGTCGAAGACGTGCAGCGCTCCCCTCACGGTCTCCGCGTGCTCCTCGTTGACCGCGGGACACGCATGCATCTTGCACGTATTCGTGTGGAGCCCTCTGTCTCGCTCGTGCCTGGTGGTGAGGGTCGCGTGAGCGACGAGGAGTCGCTTGCGGCCATCGAGCGTCAAGCCATCGGTTGCTCCGCGGCACGACTCTTCGACACTGCGCTCGACGCCGCACTCGCAGCGCCCTGAGCTTGCCCCGGGAAGTTTGCCTACATTCAACCACCATGGAACACTCGACGCCATGGGTGAGGTTTTTTCCGGCCAAGAGCCGGCCGCAGAGCAACGTCGAACACGCAGCACGGTTCCGGAGGTTGCGCTTCATCACTGGCTCGGGAGCGTTCGCGACCGCACGGGCGTCGAGGCCGTGGTGGTCACCGACGAGCAGGGCACCTGGCTCGGTTCAAGCGGTCCTTGGGCGCTGTGTGGCGCGCTGGCGCTCCTTGCGCCGACGATGGGCGAAGGCGGCACCCTCTCCCTCGCGCTGTCGCGGACGGTCCACGTGGAGCGGATGCGCGTTTGCGAGCGTTCCTACCTCGTGGCGGTGACGGGCAACGCCGACCTCCGCGCCACGAGCGACGCAACCCGTGCGGGGATAGCTCGCATCCTTGCGGCCTGAGCCCCTTTTGCGACCTCCCGGACCGAGGCACGCCATCGACGATCATACGTGAGGCGCTCGGCTTCGTTGACCGTTGACTCCGACGCCGCTATCGCTAGTCCCCATGAGCGATCCGGGCGACCCGCGTCGACGAAGGCTCGAGGGCGTCATCCCCGACCTCTTGAAGCGTGCCGTCGAAAAGGGCGTGGAAAAAGCCACGGAAGCGCCCGATTCGCTCAAGCACCTCGTCGGTGACATGAAGCTTCCGAAGGAAGTCGTCGCCCTGTTGCTTTCTCAGGTTGACGACACGAAGAATGGTCTCTTCCGCGTCGTCGCCAAAGAGATGCGCGATTTTCTCGAGCAAACGAACCTGGCGGGAGAGCTGCAGAGCCTTCTCACCACCGTTCAGTTCGAGATCAACACGACGATTCGCTTTTCTCCAAACGATCAGACCGCGAAAGATGGCGCTCCGGGAGGGGCGGAAGAGGGTCGCGAGACGCCGCTTCCGTTTGGAAAGCCCGAAGTTGAGACCGAAGTGTTTGTCCACCGCGAGGAGCGCTCCCGCCCCCGCGAATAATGCGTACGAGGATCATGTCGAAGCAATACAAGGCCGGTGGTGAAGTCGATGCATGGTGCACGAAGTGCCTGCTCATGCTGGGTCACCGCATTATCGCCGTCGATGACGGCGTCCCCGCGAAGGTCGAATGCCAGACCTGTGACGGTGTCCACAATTACCGTGCGCACGCGCCGGGCGAGAAGCCCGCTGCGACCGCAACGAAGCGCGCAACCGCGAGCAAGACCACGAAGTCAGGTGCCCCCAAGGCGCCACGTCGCGATCGCGCCTCGCGTGAGGAGGCCGAGCAAAAGGCCGCCGCGCTGAGCCTCCGCCAATGGGAGTCGTCGGTCTCGGGTCACCACCCAACCGACTTCCGCTCCTACGCGTTCCGCGAAACCTTCAAAGCCAACGAGCTCATGCGCCACAGCAAATTTGGCGACGGCATCGTGGTGGAGGTCATCGACCGCCAGAAGATTCGCGTCCTTTTCCGGGACGAGGCGCGCGTTCTCGCGCACAGCGTCGTGGCCTGATCGAGGTCAGGCAGCTCGTCATGCGTACCCGTGCGCGTGCCTCGAAGCTCCTGCCCTTGCGTGTTCGCCCGAGTGTCGCGTTTTGCGAGGCTCGGGCGTTCGCTATTTCCGCGACGCTGCTCGCGATGGTGCTCACGCGCGATGCGCGCGCCGAGTGGGTCGTCGACCGTGGAGCAAACGGCTCCTTCGACGTTGCCGCGGACTCCATGGGCTTCGTGCCCGCGTTCACCGTCGTGAGCGAAGGCGTCCCATCGAGCGCGCAAACTCGCGACGGATTCCTGCGATTCCCCAAGCCATGCGCGCGCGTAACGGTCCGCGCTCTCGTGAAGAGTGAGGCTGGCGCGGCGCTCGTCGTCGACGAGGGCAACGTGCATCATGCAAGCATTGGCGGGCGCTCACTCGGCGCCGGTGGCCTCGAACGTTTCTCGTGGCGCGCGCTCGGAGCGAACCCCGAACCGAGGATGCTTGAGGTCGACGTAGAGCCGCCCGCGAGCACCTGCACCCTTCGTTTGCGCCTGCCAGGAGCCACGGTCGTCCTCGAGCGGCGTGACGTCGAACTGCTTCCGAAGAGCGACGTTCGGCCTGCAAATTTACTCATCGATTCACTGTCTCTGCTGCCCGAGCTGCGCACTCCGAGTGACGACACTTTTCTCACGCGCACGCTGGATCGTTCGTTCTTTCGCTGGGCGAGCGGGCCCGAGCTCGCCTTCGACGCACCGAAGGACGTCCTCGCGCTCCTCGCCTCGTCGCGCGCATTGAAGCTCGACGCGTTACCCGAACGCAGCGCCGCCCTCGTTTCGGGCACGCTCGCGCTCTTGCAAGAGCGCTTGAGCGAACTGCTCACGGCACCCGCTCCCGACATGGCGCTCGTGAAGATATTCGCTGACGATTTGCGTCGCATCGTCGCGCCGCTCGAGCGTCACGTCGATCCGCTCGACACGATGGACGGCTCCGCGCGACTTGGTCTCGTGGCCCGCATCGATGGCCGCGCACAAGAGCTTGCAGTCTACATGCCTCCCCTGCCCCGTTCGGTGGCACGACGCTACCCGCTCGTGGTCTCGCTTCACGGGCTCGATGGACGCGCGATGAACTTCCTCCGCGCGACGCTTGGCGACCACGCAACGGGCCTTGAGGGCGCGGCACGCGAGCGCCTTCCCGTAAGGAAAACGCCTATCGATGCGTTCATTGTCGCGCCGGCCGCGCACGGAAACTCGATGTACCGCGGCATGGGCGAGCGAGCCGTGCTCGACGCCATCGACGCCATGGTCGCGCGCTTTCCGATCGATCGCGATCGCATCACGATCACAGGCGCGTCGATGGGAGGCACGGGCTCCGCATCGATCGCATTGCGGCACCCGGACCGGTTCGCAGGCGCGATGCCGCTTTGCGGTTACCAGAGCTACTTCGTGCGCCGCGACCTCGGCGGCCTCACGCTGCACCCCTGGGAATCTTCAGGGGCACAGGCCCGCTCGCCCGCACTCCACGCCGCGAACGGTCTCGGCGTTCCGTTCCGCGTCGTTCACGGGACCCTCGATCTCCCGCTCGACAACAGCAAGGTGCTCGTGGACGCGTATCGGCACCTCGATCAGAGCGTTGTTTACGACCAACCGGCCGCGGGCCACGACGTGTGGACGTGGACCTTCTCGGAGGGGCACGGCCTCGATTGGCTTCTCGCGCAACGACGCACGCCGCTCGCGCATTTTCGCTACCTTGGAAACGACATTGCGACTGCCTTTTCGCAGGGTTTTCACGTTGCAACCGCGACCGAACCTGGGGGCTGGTTCGAACTCGACGGCCACCACGAGCAGGCCCGCACGAAGGTCGTCACCAAGGGCATCGAGCGCTTGCGCGTGAACACGGCCTCTCTCTCTCGAACGACGAAGGAGATTGTCATCGACGGGTCTCGCATCGCCCTTGAGAAGAAGCGCACGGACCTGCAACTCGAGCGCCGCGGCAACCGTTGGGTTCGATCCAAGTCCGCACCGCCGCCGCCACCGCTCCTTCGTTTGCGCGATGTTTTTCAGGCTCCGACGCTCATCATGGCCTCGGACGGACCAACGTCACGGCTCGTCGCCGAGACGTTCCTCCCGCATCGACCGTTTCTCGACGTGGCGCTGCCCATCGGCAGTGTGCGCGACGCGATGCCGAGCGACCGAACTGTCGTGGTGGTGGGGCCCGCCAGCGACCCTGCGATCGATGCGATGCTGAAGCGCGAGGGCATCGTCTTTTCGGATCATGGACTGCAACTCGGCGCACGGACGCTTACCGGGGTCGACCTGGCTCTTGCCGTCGCCATCCCTGGTAAAAACCTGGTGTTCATCACAGGTCACGACGAGCACGCGCTCATGCACGCGCTGGCACTGCCGGACTTGCTTCCGACACTCGTCGTCGCCGATTCGGGAGCGAATGCGGACGCGAATCCCATCGTCGCAGGTCACCGGCGCTACGTGCTCGCCGGTGACTCCGCGACGCTCTTGCGAGCTCGACCTTCAGCGACGTCGCGGTGAACGACGCGCCTTGATGTCGCGCTCGGGGGTGCGCTCGCTGCGCCCAGCACCGCGACGTGCCGGCGCCTCCCGTGCGGGTTTTTCCTTCGAAAAATCTCGATTCGCCGCTCCCTCGCGGGGGGCTTCACGACGAGCTGCCGCCTTCGGAGCTCCGCGTTCCTCGCGACGTCCGCGTGGAGCCGCTTTGCCTGCGTGGGCTCCGCGTGGCGCGCCTTCCGGTGCGCGTTCCTCGCGACGTCCTCGTGGAGCCGCTTTGCCTGCGTAGGCTCCGCGTGCCGCGCCTTCTGGGCCGCGTTCCTCGCGACGTCCTCGTGGAGCCGCTTTGCCGGCGTAGGCTCCGCGTGCCGCGCCTTCTGGGCCGCGTTCCTCGCGACGTCCGCGCACAGGCGCTTTGTCTCCGTAGGCTCCGCGTGCTGCAGCTTCTGGCGCGCGTTCCTCACGACGTGCGCGCGTGGCAGGCTTCGCGCCGTGGGGGCCACGTGCCGCTTCCGGCGCGCCTTCCTCACGACGTGCGCGCGTCGCAGGCTTCGCCCCGTGGGCGCCGCGTGGCGCTTCTGGCGCGCGTTCCTCGCGACGTCCTCGAACGGGGGCCCGGTTTCCGAAGGCCGGGCGAGCGGCTCGCGGAGCAACGAACGTCGCGTCGTCACCTTGGTCGACGCGCACGCCGTTTCGGTCGCGCATACGTTCGGCTGCACGTGCCCCGCGGGCACCGTCATCGCCTGCGAACGCGAGCTTCTCGGCCGTGGTCGCGGTGCGCTTGCGATGCAACGAAAGCCCGCCTTCCACCGAGCCGCCGCGCTCAAAGGCCTTCGCGACCTTCATCGTGGTTGCCTTGACGGCCATGCGAGAGAGCGCTTCTTCCGAAGGAATACGCTTCGGAACGCCCCACTCTTTCTTCATCCCGTTGAGCTCTTCGCGCGTGACGAGGCGCCACATGCCGGGGCGCAAACCCTCGGCGGTCACCTCGGCAAACGACAGACGAGCCAGACGCATCACGCGAAAGCCGGTCGCCTCGCCCATGCGTCGAATTTGCTGATTTTTTCCTTCTGAAATCGTCAGCTCGAACCACGTCTTGTCGCCGTCGTTGCGCAGGATGCCGATCTCGGCGGGCCTCGTCACGGTGCCGTCTTCGAGCTTCACGCCCTTACGCCAGCGATCGATATCCGCGTCCTCCATGAGGCCTTGGACTTTGACGACGTAGGTTTTCGGAACGGCCTTCTTCGGGTGAAGGAGACCATTCGAGAAGTCGCCGTCGTTCGTCAAAAGCAGCACGCCGCTCGTGGCAAAGTCCAGGCGCCCGACAGGGAAAACGCGCGCGGGAAGATCTTGAATGTAGTCTGCAACCGTCGGGCGACCTTCCGGGTCGCTGAGGGTCGTGACGATGCCGCGAGGCTTGTGAAAGACGATGTAGGTGGGCGTCTCCGCAAGAATGCGGCGCCCATCGAGCTCGATCTTGTCGTCCATCGGATCGGCCTTCGCACCGAGCTCATCGACGACTTTTCCGTTCACGCGGACGCGACCGGCCACCACGATTTCTTCGGCGGCTCGGCGGGAAGCGATGCCCGCGCGGGCGAGAATTTTTTGCAAACGTTCTTGAGCCATGGCAGGAGCCGGTACTGGAGCCTTAAATGAAACGCGTGGAAAAACCTTGGGGGTATGAGCTAATCTGGGCCCATACGGAACGCTACGTCGGCAAGGTGCTGCACATCGCCGCTGGTCAGCGTCTGTCTCGTCAGTACCACGAACGCAAGGAAGAAACGTTCCTCGTGCAGAGTGGCACCATGAACCTGGAGCTTGGGGCCGACGGCGACGTGCGCGTTCTCGTCATGAACGCAGGCGACTCGTTTCATTGCTTGCCCCGCACCATCCACCGCATGATCGCGGTCACGGACGTGGACGTCGTGGAAGTGTCCACGCCGGAGCTCGACGACGTGGTGCGCCTCGAAGACGTTTACGGCCGCGCAGGAACGTCAGCGCCGTAAGCCGAAGGGCGACGTGAGACCGCGTCACCGCGTGAAAAAAAACGAAGGGCCCGCATCAACGTGCGAGCCCTTTGTCGTTGCCTTGTCGCCGCATCACGCGGCGTGGATGGCTATTTTTTCTTCGTCGCTTTGGGTGCCTTAGGCGCACCAGCTCCGCGCCTCTTCGAGGGTTTTGCCTCGGGCGGCGGAGCTTCTTCCTTCTTCTCTTCCGCAACGGGAGCTTCCGGCGGAACGAGCTCGCCGTCGCGATCCCAGCGGGTCACTCGCCCTTCGAACGAGTCGTCGACGCCGCGGCGTTCGAGATTGCCGTTCGCGTAGATCTCCCACTCGTCGACCTTGCCATCGAAGTTTCGGTCGCGGCGCACGCGGCTGATTTGCCCGAGCTCGTTGAACGTGATCGTTTCGTCGGCCTCGCCGTCGAGGTTCGTGTCGCGCTGTTCTTCGCCGACCTTGCCACCCTGGAAAAAGAGCCAAAGATCCACGCGGCCGTCGTGGTCGCTGTCGATCTCTTCGTAGGTCGGCTCACCCTTCGCGTCGTAGTGGCGGGCCGTGTCGTAGCGCCCGTCGGCGTTGCGATCGAACTCGCGGCACACGAGCGTGCGGCGATCCGCGGTGATGCGAAGCACCCGTCGTACGAGCGCGAACTCTTGCCCGTTCGACGTGTTCGCCTCCACCACGAGACCCGGCTGCTTCTCCTCGAAGCATCGCGAAACACCGGGCTTGATCGGCGGGTTCGTCGCCGCGCTCGGGCGCGCGACCTCGGAGCTTTTCTCCGCGGATTTCGCCACGACCACCGCTGCTTTGGGTGCCGCCGCTGCGGGTACCACGGGCGCAGCTGGAGCCGCGGGTGGCAACGCGTTTTCGGTTGTCGAAGGTGTCGACGGCGAAGCTGCCGTTGCGTCCGTCGAGGCGGGGCCTGCGGGCACAGAAGCCTGCACCGGAGTGGCGTCGTCGGCGAAGGCGAGCGAGACGCTCAGCAACGCCGCAAGCGTGGTTCGAAGAAACATCAGCGACCTCCCATGCCAGGACGACGAACTTCGTCGGGCTCGCCATCGGCGTTCACGTCCACTCGCACGGTGACCTCGCCATCAGGCGAAAAGCTCCACCATTCGTCGACTTTCCCGTCGCCGTCGGTGTCGCGCTCACGAGCGTCGAGCTTTCCTGCAGCGGTGAAATGATCCCACGTGTCGATGCGGCGCTTGCCTGACGTGTCGTACTCCGCGAGGGCAACCCGACCGCTCTCGAACGTTTCCGCGACCGTGATGAAGGCCGCGTCGACGAGGTTCGTCTCACGCCGACGAAGCATTCCGCCTTCGAAAAACTCGAACACGTCCGGGCGACCATCCAAGTTCAAGTCGCTCGATCGACACGCCAAAGCGCCGTCTTTCGCGACCTCTTGAACGTCCGCCGTTCCGTCACCGTCGAGGTCGACGCCGCGAACTTCGCCCACGCTGTCGTCGCAGCGCTCGTGTTCGATACGGAAATGCCGCGTCGGTCCGGCGGGCGCGGTCAGCGTACTCGCAGGGACCTCGGGCTCGAAACAAGCCGCGAGGGGAACGCTCAGGAGCGCCCAGGGAAGGATCGCACGTGCGTGAAAAAAGCGCATTTGAGCGCGGAGAGTAGCCCTTTTTCCCTAAACCGCGCAACGGTCGCGACGGAAAAGGCCGCACAAGCACGGTCGAAACACCGGCATTCGCGCCGCACAGCCTTGCAGGGTCACGTATGGTCGCTTAGGGTATCGTCACGCGTCGCGTCTCGCCTCCTCGGGCCACCGCGACCTCGCCTTCCCAGCCTCTTTTTTCGCCGCCGCCGCCGCCGCGCTCCCATCATCGCTATGGCCCGCAAAAAGATCTCGACGACCATCTACGTGACCGCGGAGCAGAACGAGCTGCTTCGTGAGCTGCATGCGCGTACGAAGGTCCCCGTGGCGGTCTACATTCGCGAGGGCATCGACATGATCCTCGAGCGGTACGCCAGCTCCCTGCCCGGCCAGTTGGCCCTGGGCATGCCGCACCCGAAGCCTGGCGACCGCGAGCCTTAGGCTGCGCGAAACGGCACGCCAGCGCGACCGCTCGACCGCGCGACCGCTCGACGTCCTTCGAGGCGTGACGCTGTGGAGGCGCCTTTCGCTTACGCGCTTACGCGCTTACACCACGCCGACGTCCCGTGACCGTCGCAGTTTTCCCGCATCCTGCTAGGAACGCCCGTCCGATGCCCGTCGACCCGTCCCGTATCCGCAATTTCAGCATCATCGCGCACATCGACCATGGCAAGAGCACCCTCGCGGACCGCTTTCTTGAGGTCACCGGTGCCGTAAGTGCGCGTGAGTCCCGTGAACAATTTCTCGACAAGATGGACCTGGAGCGCGAGCGCGGGATCACCATCAAAGCCCAGACGGTTCGCCTCGATTACAAGGCCGACGACGGACAAACTTACGAGCTCAACCTCATCGACACGCCGGGACACGTGGACTTCAACTACGAGGTCTCGCGATCGCTGAGCGCGTGCGAAGGCGCCGTCCTCGTCGTGGACTCCACGCAAGGCGTTGAAGCGCAGACCCTCGCGAACGTGTACCTCGCGGTCGAGCAGGGTCTCGAGATCATTCCGGTACTCAACAAGGTCGATCTTCCGTCGAGCGACGTCGAAGGCACGCGCCAGCAAATCGAGGAAATCATCGGCCTTGACTGCAGCGACTCCATCTCGTGCAGCGGCAAGACCGGCGTCGGCGTGCCGGCGATCCTCGAGCAAATCGTTAAGAAGATTCCATCGCCCAAGGGCGACCCAAGCGCTCCCCTTCGCGCGCTGATCTTCGACAGCTGGTACGACTCGTACCGCGGCGCCATGGTCCTCGTTCGCGTGATCGACGGCAAGTTGAGGCGCGGCGACAAGGTCCGCTTCATGGCCACGCAGACCGACTACGAGGTCACGGAGCTCGGCACCTTCCGGCCATTTGCCCAGGCGCTCGACGAGCTCGGCGTGGGCGAAGTCGGATTCATCGCGGGCAACATCAAGTCCGTGCATGATACAAAGGTCGGCGACACGGTCACGCTCGCCACGAGGCCCGCCACCGTCGCGCTCCCAGGCTTCAAAGACGTGAAGCCCATGGTCTTCGCGGGCGTGTTTCCGACGGAGAGTTCCGAATACCCGCAGCTGCGCGACGCCCTCGACAAGCTCCACATGAACGACTCGGCGCTGAGCTTCGAGCCCGATTCGTCGGAGGCCCTCGGGTTCGGCTACCGCTGCGGATTCCTTGGTCTTCTCCACATGGAAATCATCCAGGAGCGCCTTGAGCGCGAGTTCAACCTGGACCTCATCATCACAGCGCCGAGCGTTGTGTACGACGTGCACACGACGAGCGGCGATCGCCTGCGGGTCGAGAACCCGGCTCGCCTTCCGCCACCGCAAAACATCGAGACCATCGAGGAGCCCATCGTGAAGCTCTCGGTGCACGTTCCGCCGGAGCACGTCGGCGCGGTGCTCACGCTCTGCCAAGACCGTCGCGGCGTGCAGGTCGACATGAAGTATCTGACGAACGAACGCGTCGTGGTCACCTACGAGCTGCCGTTCAACGAGATCATCTTCGACTTCCACGATCGCCTGAAAAGCGTCACGCGCGGCTACGCGTCGATGGACTACGAAGTCATCGGCTACCGGGCCAACGACCTCGTGAAGGTCGACATGCTCGTGAACGGCGAACCCCTCGACGCGCTCTCCATCATCGTGCACCGCGAGAAGGCTCACCACAAAGGTCGAGCCCTCGCCGAGAAGCTCAAAGAGTTCGTGCCGCGGCAGCAGTACGAGGTCGCGATTCAAGCCGCCATCGGCAGCAAAATCATCGCGCGTGAAACCGTGCGTGCCATGCGCAAGGACGTCACAGCGAAGTGCTACGGCGGCGACATCAGCCGCAAGCGAAAGCTCCTCGAGAAGCAAAAAGAGGGCAAAAAACGCATGAAGCAGGTGGGCTCCGTGGAGATTCCTCAGCAAGCCTTTCTCGCCATCCTCAAGGTCGACGGTTGAGGCCGTCACTCTCCGCCGGTCAACGCCGGCGCCTCGAGGCTCTTCAAGCGCCGGTCGATGGTCGCGCACACCTCGTCGACTTCGCGTTCGAAGCCTTCGGTGCGGAAAACCTCCTTCGCGCGCGCTTGTCGAACGGCCTCACGGTGCTCGTTCTCGAAGATTCGAGCGCGCCCATCGTCGCCGTGCACAACTGGTTTAAGGTTGGTTCTCGCAGCGAAAAACCGGGTAAAACAGGCATCTGCCATCTCTTCGAACACCTCATGTTCGGCGAGACGAAGAACCTGAAGCCCGGGGCCTTCGACCGCAAACTCGAGGACGCCGGCGCCGAAACGAACGCCGCAACCTGGTGCGACTGGACGTTTTACCACGAGACCGTTCCCGCCGACCGCGTGCGCCTGGCGCTCACGCTCGAGGCCGAACGCATGGCGAACCTTGTGCTTCGTGAGCCTCAAGTCGCGAGCGAAAAAGAGGTCGTCGCCAACGAGCGCCGCATGCGCGTCGAAGATGACCTCGATGGCTGGGCCTCGGAAAAACTCTGGGAACTCGCGTTCACCAAACACGCCTACCGCATCCCCACCATCGGCTCGATGGAGGACATCCTCGCGTTCACGCCGGAGGATTGCGAAGCGTTCTATACAACGTATTACGCGCCGAACGGCTGCACGATCATCCTCGTGGGCGCGATCGATCCCGCGAAGGCCGTGGCGCTCGTCCTCGAAACACACGGGAGTCGCGAGCCTTCGACGCTCCCCGCTGAAGACCTTTTGCCCGAGCCTCCTCAGATGGAGCCGCGTCGTCTTGAGGTGAAGAAGCCCACGGCGACCGAACGATTTCAGATGGCTTTTCACGGGCCCGCGCTCGGTGACGCCGACCACGCCACGCTGAGCCTCTTGATGGAAGTGCTCGCCGGCGGCCGTGCCAGTCGCCTGCATCAAGACCTCGTGCGCATCCGCGAACTCGTCACCGACATCGGTGCCACGTGTGGAGCGTTTCGCGATCCGTCGCTCATCGAATTCTCGGCAACGGCTCGCCCCGGTGTGAGCGCGAAGGCCGTCGAGGCCGCCATCGACGAGGGCCTTGCACGCGTCTGCGACGAACTTGTGAGCGACGCGGAGCTCGACAGAGCCGTCGCGCGCCTCGAACTCGGTGTCGCGCAAAGCCTGGAAACGGTCAATGGAAAGGCCGAACTCATCGGCTTTCACGAGACGGTGCTCGGTGACCCGGACGCCCCCTTTCGGCGTCTTCGCCAGTGGCAACGCACCTCGGTTGCAGACCTTCGTCGCGTGGCGCGCCGTTTCTTCCGCATGGAGGGAAAGACCGTCGTCGTCCTTTTGCCGGAGCAGGTGTCGCCATGAGCGCAGCCCCTTCCGCGCGTGTGGTCATCGTCGAGACCGTTCTCTCGCTACCGCTCGTGCACATCGTTGTCGCCGGCCACGGAGGCGCACTCCTCGAACCGTCGGCGCACGCGGGCCTTGCTGTTTTCCACGCGCGAATGCTTCGACGCGGCTCGGGCACCTTCGACGCGGCGTCGTTCGAAGCCGAGCTCGATCGCCTCGGGGCCGAACTCTGGGTCGACGCGCAGGCCTCAACGTTTGCTTTGCACGCGACTGTCCTTCGCCGAAACCTCGCGCCGTTCATCACGCTGCTGAAGACCCTCGTGGCGTCCCCACGTTTTGACGAAGCCGAGATTGCGCGCCTCAAACGTGAAGTCGACGCGGCACGCGTGGAAGTCCTCGACAGTGACGATACGCTCGCGCGCCTTGCATTTCGCCGCACGATGCTCGCAGGTCACCCGTACGGTCGACCTCTCGGCGGAACGCAGGCGAGCATTGCGGGAATCGATACAGGTATTCTACATGCACATCACGAGCGCGCGTTTCCCCGCGAAGGAATGACCTTCGGGTTCGCTGGAGCTGTCACGCGCGAAGAGGCGGAAGCCGTGGCGGCGGACCTCGACAGCGCGATGCCAACGTCGAAGAACGTGCTCTCGTTGGCGCTAACGCCCGTGCCCTCGCTCTCCGGTCGCGGCCTTGTTCTCGTGGACAAACCCGAGCGAACGCAAGCGCACCTCCTCATCGGTACGCGCGGCACGCATCCGCACGACACCGATCACGCGGCACTCTCTGTGGGCGTCGCGGTCCTTGGCGGCACGTTCACCTCGCGCATCGTTCGCGAAGTTCGGTCGAAGCGCGGCTGGTCCTACAGCACCTCGGCCCGCATCTCCGTCGAACGCATCCGCACGAGTCTCGTGCTCAGTGCGCAGCCAGGCAGCGCGGACGCAGGCCCTTGTCTCGCGCTCATGATGCGCTTGCTCAATGAGTGGGTTTCCAAGGGAATCACCGCGCGCGAGCTCTCCAGCATGCGCAAGTACCTGGTGCGATCGTCTGTCTTCGACCGCGACACGGCGCAAAAGCGCATGCAGCGCACCGTCGAAGAGCGGGTCCTCGAACTCGGCGTTGGATATTACGATCGCTGGCTTGAGAGCGTGGGAAGCGTGACCCTCGACGAGGTGAACGGGGCCATCGCACACCGCATCGACCCGAGCGCGATCCGCGTCATCTCCGTCTGCACCGCAAGCGAACTTCGTGAGCCGCTCGAAAAGGCGCTTCCGCCCGAGTCGACCACGCGCGTGGTTCCCGCCGAAGCCATTGCGCACGGTGTTTTGCTCGACGACGCATAAACGACGCGTAGACGATCATGCCCGCACGCAAGCGACGATGATGCTTGCATGATGCATGTGTTGCCAGCGTCGACAACGTCCACTGGGTCGCAGCGATGCGAAGAACGAGACACCGTCATACGCAACGTGCCCGCGAGGCCGGGCCGTCGCGGTCGATTTTTTTCGTGAGGCAACCGCTCGCCGTCCAGTTCCCTCCCGCGCCATCGACGGCTACATTGGCGCGATGCACGAGACCTTTCGCGGCTCAGACGGGACGCAACTTTCGCTCGTCATCGAGCCGGGCGCCGTCGGCTCACCGACCTTCCTTTTTTTGAACGGCCTCGCTTGCCCGAGCTTTTACTGGGATTCCATGCGCAGCGCGTTTCGCGGTCGCGCCACGCTCGTGAGCTTTGATCTCAAAGGACACGGCGAGTCCGGCGCGGCAAGGAGCGCCAAGGGTGCCACGATCGAAGGGTGCGCGCGCGACGCCGTGATGGCGCTCGACGAAGCGCGGGCAGGCGACGCGGTGGTCTTCGGTTTCTCCATGGGCTGCCAAGTTGCGCTCGAGATAAGCCGTCTCTTTCGCGACCGCGTCGCCGGTTACGTCCTCGCGCTCGGTGCCTACGAACGCCCCTTCGACACGGTGCTCAAAGGCAAGCTTGGACCGCTTCCAAACGCGATGATTTCCACGATGCCCGAGGCGTTCGTCCGCGCGTCGATGAAGCTCGGCAGGGCCGCGATGGGCACGCACGTGGCTCATCGCATGGCGCAGCGAGCCTCCATGGTCGGTGCGCGAACGCCGTTCGATGCGATGGCACCGTTTTACGAACACATGGGGCGCATTGACCCGGCCACGTGGCTCTCGCTCGCGCGTTCGGCCCGCGATCACTCGGCGGCGGACCTCCTTCCGACCATCAACGTGCCGACGCTCGTCATCACTGGCGGACTCGACGCGCTCACGCCACCAGCCATCGGCCGCTCCATGGCCGAGCGTATTCCTGGGGCCGATTACTTGGAAATTCCCAACGCGACGCACACAGGACTCATCGACGAAAGCACCGCGATCGTCGGAGCGACACACCGGTTTCTCGCGCGGCACTCATTCGTGTAGACTGCACGCATCACGGCGTGTGCACGACGCGAAGCTCAACGGGCACGCGCCCCTTTCGAATCATGTGCAGCGCCTCCCCTGCCCCACGCGACAGGTCGATGATGAGGTCGCCGTCACCAAAAGGCCCACGGTCGTTGATGCGCACGCGCACCCGATGGATTTCGTCGAGACGGGTCACCTCGACCTCGGTGCCGAGCGGAAGCGTGCGATGCGCTGCCGTGAGATTCGCCGCATGAAACACTTCTCCGCTCGCCGTGCGCTTGCCCTCGAAGCCGGGGCCGTACCACGTGGCATACCCGTGAAGTTCCTGGGGCCCGTGCGCAGGCCGGCACCCGCAGCCCGAAAGCAGCATGATCGCAACGACGGATACGAGGCTTTTGCCGCTCATCGGCTTCCGACGATAGCATCGCTTGACCCCCCGCCCGGCGACGCTTATCCCCACGAGTCGTGAGCGAGCTTTTGCCCCAGGCGCGACCCCTCGAAACCCTCGAAGACGTGGCGCGCGATCTCGCGCCGAAGGTCCGTGAAACCCTCGACGCGATGGAGGAACGCATCGACGCGTTTCTCACGTCCGTCATGGGCGAGTCCTTCGAAGAGCGCATGAAGCGCATCGACCTGCACCTTGGCGCGGGCGGCGTCGACGCATTCGGCATGGACCCGAAGTGGGTCAAGTACGGGTACTTTGCAGCCGCTGTACTCTACAGGCATTATTTTCGATGCGAGGTCACCGGGCTTGAGAATGCTCCGGCCGGTCGCGTGCTCTTCATCGGAAACCACTCCGGGCAGATTCCGCTCGACGCCGCGATGATCGGCTCGGCGCTGTTCCTTGAGGGAAATCCGCCGCGGGTCATCCGCTCGATGATCGAGAAGTGGACGCAAACGCTCCCGTTCGTGTCGACGTTCTTCTGCCGAATGGGCCAGGTCGTGGGCGTCCCCGAGAACGCACGACGACTTCTCGAAAGCGAGGAGGCGCTCATGGTGTTTCCCGAGGGCGCAGCCGGCATATCGAAAACGTATGACCGCGCCTATCAGCTAAGCGACTTTGGCCTCGGCTTCATGCGCCTGGCGATCGAGACGAAAACGCCCATCGTGCCCGTGGCCGTGGTTGGTGCCGAGGAGCAATACATCTCCATTGGCAACCTCTCTTCGCTCGCGAAAATCCTGGGGATTCCAGCGCTGCCGCTCATCCCGCAGCTCTTCATTCCCGGCGGCCAACTGCCCTTGCCCACGAAGTACCGCATCGCCTTCGGTGCGCCGATGTTCTTCGACGGCGATCCGGACGACGACGACTCGGTCCTCGAAGAGAAGGTGTGGACCGTGAAGACGACCATCCAGCAAATGGTCAACGACGGCCTCTCGAAGCGCAAAGGCATCTTCTTCTGATGGGCACCGCACCGAAGACCATTCTCGTCACCGGCATGTGCGGGCGCCTCGGCCAGCTCGTCGTGCGCGAACTGCATCGCACCCACCGCGTCATCGGCGTCGATCGCAGGCCTTTCGACCGCTTGCCGGCCGATGTGGCGCACCACGAAGTCGACCTTCGTAAGAAGAAGGTTCGCGACATTTTTCGCAGCGAGAAAGTCGACGCGGTCATTCACCTCGGCGTCATGCACGACCCTCGCAAGTCGTCGGCGGACCACCATTCATGGAACGTGGCGGGCTTCGCCAAGCTCCTCGGCTACGTGGCCGAGTTCGGGGTGAAGAAGCTCGTGATGCTTTCGAGCTCGAACGTGTATGGCCCGCAGCCCGACAACCCGCAGTACCTCACGGAAGACGCTCCGCTGCTCGGTGGCGCAAACTTCAGCGATATCCGCGACCTCATCGAGCTCGACCACTTGGCGCAGGGCTTTCTCTGGAAGCACCCGAACGTGAGCACGGTCATCCTTCGGCCCGTGCACATCGTTGGAACCGTGCGCAACGCGGCCTCGAACTTTCTCCGCCTTGGCGTCGTGCCCACGCTGCTCGGGTTCGATCCGCTCATTCAGCTGATCCACGAAAGCGACGTCGTTCGCGCGATCGTCCACGCCGTCGAGAGCGAGGTCCGCGGCATCTTCAACATCGCGGGCCCGGAGCCGATTCCTCTTTCCCGCATCATCGAACGCTTGGGAAAACCCACGCTTCCGGTGCCAACGGGACTCGCGAAGGCCGCCCTCAAGCGTCTTTGGAACATGCGCCTCACGAGCTTTCCCGCGCCAGAGCTCGATCACATTCGCTACATCTGCATGGTCGACGACGCGCGCGCACGGCACGACCTCGGCTTCACGCCGGCGCAAGACCTCGCGAGCACCATCGAAGCGGTTAACTGGGGTCGCTGGTAGCGCGAGCGACCACGATCGCCGTCAACGTCGCGTGGCGATGTCGTGCGCGGTTCTTCCTGGAAAGAAATTCATGTCGAAGCCTCTTCTCTGCCCGCCGGAACTCTTCGCCCTCGACCTCGCCGGAAAGACCTACGTCGTCACGGGCGGAAACTCAGGCATTGGCCTCATCACCGTGGGGCAGCTCGCCAAGCAAGGCGCGCACGTGGTTCTGGCATGCCGTCGCCCCGCAGAGGGTGAACGCGAGAAGGCGGCGCTCGTGGCGGCGGGCGTTCGAGGCACCGTTGAGGTGATGGAGCTCGACCTTGCAAACCTCGCTTCCGTGCGCGCGTTCGCATCGAAGTTTCTTGCAGACCACACGCATCTCCACGGCCTCGTGAACAACGCAGGCGTCATGAACACGCCCGCGGGCAAGACCAAAGACGGCTTCGAGACGCAGCTTGGTACGAACCACCTCGGTCACTTTCTGCTCACGGAACTCTTGCTCGGCGTGCTGAAGGCCAGCGCTCCGGCGCGCATCGTGAACCTCTCAAGCTGCTTCCACGACGTCGCCCAAGGCCGCAAAGGCGCCATTCAATTCGACGACCTGCACTTTGAACAGCGCAAGTACGACGGCTGGGAGGCATATGCGCAGTCGAAGCTCGCGAACGTGCTTCACGCAAAGGACCTCGCCACGCGCCTCGAGGGCACCGGCGTCACGGCGGTGAGTGTGCACCCGGGCTGGGTCCGCACAAACCTCGTCAAGTCGTTCATGCCCGTGTGGGCACAGAACACGCTGCTCCTCCCCTTCCTTCGCATGGGCGGCATGATCGAGCCATGGGAGGGCACGCAGTCGACGCTCTTCGCGCTGCTGTCACCGACGGTTTCCGCGCACAGTGGCGAGTACTTCAGCCAGCTCGGCATGTACCGTGACAAGAGCGCGAACAAAGGCGGCTGGCCTCTGCGCTCGCCGAACCCAAACGCCCACGACGACGCCACGGCCACGCGTCTGCGCGAAGTAAGCCGCAAGCTCGTCGGACTCGAAGCCTAACAGGGTAATGAAAAAAGGCTCATCGCCCCAAATCGTCGGGGACCCATCCCGCCGAACGGCAAGCCTTCGGCGCTAGGAGGGGGTGCGTCGTCCTCGAAATACTCAGAGTATTCCTGCGTCCTGCTCCCCTCGCTTTGGGTCGCGCGCTCTTTTTTTAGCAGCCTGCTAAGACTCCGGTCAGAGGCGGAGCATTTCATGACGACGAGATTTGGCGTGTTTTCGGTCGTGGGTTTGGGTGTTGTCGTGTCGGCATGTGCCGCAGTGGCAACGAGCGGTTCGCAGTCGGTCATTCGTTACGACCGTGAAGCTGTGCGCCCAACATGTGATTCGTCCACGGATTTGCAGGTCGCATTCGCCGTGGCCGAGGCCTCGCTTGCGATGTGCACGAACGGCTCTTGGGTATCCGTCTCCGGGTCGCATGCGGGCGATGCCGGCGCGGCGGGTGCAACAGGGTCCACAGGCGCGGCAGGCGTGGCAGGGGCCACGGGCGCTCCAGGTGCAACAGGATCGACAGGCTCGACAGGCTCGACAGGCTCGACAGGCTCGACAGGCTCGACAGGCTCGACAGGCGCTGCGTCCGCGACGGGTGCGACCGGTTCGAGTTCGCTTGTCAGCGTGAGCCCCGAGCCCGCCGGAGCCAATTGCGCATCGGGCGGATACAAGCTCGTCTTCTACGTGGACGCAAACGCCAACGGGACGCTCGATAGCTCCGAAGCCGTTGGCGCGCAGACCGCGTATGCGTGCAATGGCGCCACGGGCGTTGCGGGCGCAACAGGCTCCGCCGGCGCTACGGGTTCAACGGGAGCCACGGGAGCCACAGGTTCAACGGGCGCCACGGGGTCAACGGGAGCCACAGGTTCCGCGGGTGCATCGGGTTCAACGGGTTCAACCGGCGCAACAGGCGCGGCGGTTGGAACAGTGACCTCCGCGGGCGGAAGAATCTGGATGGATCGCAACCTTGGAGCGAGTCAAGTCGCCACGAGCAGCACGGATTCGCTTGCGTTCGGCAGTCTGTACCAGTGGGGGCGTGGAACCGATGGCCACGAGGTTCGAACCTCTGCAACGACAGGCACGGCATCCTCAGGTGACCAACCGGGCGACGGCCTATTTATTCTGAACGGAAGCGACTGGCGTAGCGCGCCCAATAACAATTTGTGGCAGGGCGTGAATGGCACGAACAACCCATGTCCCACCGGCTTCAGAATACCAACCTTCGCCGAATTGGATGCGGAACGCGCCAGCTGGTCGAGCCAAGACATCGCAGGTGCCTTTGCCTCGCCACTGAAGCTCACCGTGGCGGGCGACCGCAGAAGCTACGACGGCGTCGTCGTCGTCGTGGGAACATGGGGCAGCTTGTGGTCGAGCACCGTGTCGGGCGCTGGAGCTATTCGGCTCTACTTCGGGAGCGGCTCCAACCACGACACCTTCGTTCGCGCGTGGGGATTCTCGGTCCGCTGCATCAAGGATTAGCGTTTCCCCACCGAGAGCTCGTGTCGATGGGACACGAGGCTTCACCCCCGCGCGTGAAAGCGTGAGGGGTCGATAGCGGGCGCGCTGTTCGCGAGATCGTCAGCAAAGGCACGCCTCCGCACGCACCACGGCTTACGAAATACAGCCCTCGTAGGTCCGAAGCCTGGACCTCACGCCCCGCCGGCCTCACGTTCGTTTATCTCGCGCGCCCAAATCACGCCGAGGTACAAATGCCAAGTTTCGAGGAGACCGCCACTTGCCGTGTTTCGCTTGACCTTGGCCCAGTCTCCGCCCTTTGCGCGCAAGAGTTCGTCGAGGCTGATGAAGAAGTCCACCGCGACTTTCTGCATGCCTCGGCTGGTGTGTTCCGGGTGCCGCCCCGCCGTGGCTCGGTACGCGTCGTAAGCCTGGTCGACCTTCTTGGTTTCCGCGCTGCGGATAAGCACGGTCCACAGCGAGGTGCGACCTATGAACGTCGAAAGGGCGATGAGCTCAGGCTCCGCAATACCGGCGCCCAGCTCCTCCAGTTGCTTCGCAAGTTCCGCAGCGATTTCCGCGCGAGTTGCGTCGACTTTCTGCCTCGCCATAAATCGTTTGACGATGGGCATTCGTGCCGCAAATGAGTCAAGGCGATGTTCTTCTTTCTCGACGGCGTCAAGGTCAGGATCGTGGTCATCTTCAGATGCCACGACGGGGTCCACGCCACCCGCGGAACTCCCCGACGCATCGACTTCCGGGTCCGGGAGCGCGTCGAGCGAGAGCTCCGGTATCTCGTCGACCATCGCTCGTTTCTGCTTATTGATTCTCCGCCGCCAAGCGTTTTGGATCGTCGAGGCGGCCAAGTAATCAGGGTCCGAGTGCTCGACTTTGTAATCGTGCGCCCAGCGGAGGCGCTGCGCACGCGACGGGTTGCGCGGGTCGTCATCGGGAAACTTCTCCCAAAGGGCCGAGAAGATTTCCGGCGGCTTGGGCGGAGTCATGTTCGCCCGCGCGTCGTTGAAGGCGTCGAGGGAGCTGCCTTCGCGGTGAGTACCTTCCGCTAGGAATCCCCAGTTTTCCCGAAAAAGGGCTTTGGTGGGCACCGCCTGAGTGCCAAACCAATGAAAGATGAGCTTTCCGCGGCCAAAATCAACCTTGCTCTTGCGCGGAAAGGTGGCGAAAAACGGGAACAATGCCCGCGCCTCGACGGCGGTGTCCGAGTCCCAAAAGTCCTCCGGCGGGCGACCTGTAAATACGGCCTCGTAATAGACCTCCGCCCCATCAAACACCAAGGTGCCGCCGAAGAAGGCAATCGCCTGACGAATGCAGCGCGACATGTACTTGGTGGCCGAAAGGCCGGTACTTCCAACGGCCCCGCCCTGTGCGTTTTCCGGATTGGGGTAATGAAACCCGTCGTAAATGCCCTTCGACGTCGTGGGAGGCTGCTCCCAGCCCTCGTAATACCCGGAGTCGTTCGGGTCCTTGGCCAGGCGCATCGCCGCTTCTGCGGGCGGCAAAGCTTTTTTGCCGAACGTTTTCCAATAGGATTCGTATCCGGGAATATCTTGGTCATAAACCCCTGCGAAGCCCATGGCCGCGTGGACAAAGCTGCCGATGAGGGGGTCGCGGCTCTTGTAGGTGTCGTAACCTGTTCCACCGTAATAGAGGTCCATCATTTGGCCGTTGACGTCGTGCGCGAACGCGCGCCCGCGCAAGCCCGTGTCGAAAATGCCTTTGAGACGCTGGCGACCCAGTGCGGCGTCTGGCGATTTTCCCTCGACAAAGCGCTCGAAGACCTTCTTCAGGACGTTCGAACCTTGCGTGCCGTAGACGAACTTTGATGCGCGAAAGCGGTCACCCACAGCGCCCCTCATTCCGCCGTGCAAGTCGATGGCGGCTCTCACGGGCGGGTCCACATTCGTGCCCGCGCTGATCAGTCCTGCGGAAATCGCCAGCACCTCCGCTTGGCGATTGGCCTTATATTCGCGCGCCCAGCTTAGGCGCTCGGCGCGCGTTTGGTTTGCCGCGTCGTTTTCCGGGAACTTGTCCCATAGTTCCGAGAACGTTTCCGGTCCCTTGGGCGTCGGAGCGCTCGCCCGCGCGACGTTGAAGGCTTCGAGGGAGCTCCCTTCGCGGTGCGTGCCCTCCTCAAAGAATCCCCAGTTTTCCCGAAACAGAGCTTTGGTCGGCACGGCCTCTTTGCCAAACCAGTGAAAAATGAGGGAACCGCAGCCGAACTCGACCTTGCTCTTGCCTGGCTGCGCGCCGAAGAACGGAAACAAGGCCCGTGCCTCGAGTGCGGTGTCCGAGTCCCAAAAGTCCGAGCGACTTGTGAAAACCGCTTCGTAATAAACCTCCGCGCCCTCGAACACCAAGGTCCCACCAAAATATGCGATCGCCTGACGAATGCAGCGCGACATGTACTTGGTGGCGGAAATTCCTACGCTGCCAACCGCGCCGTTTTGCGCGTTATCGAAGTCGGGGTAATGAAACCCGCCGTAAATGCCGTTCGCCTCCGCGGGAGGTTCCTCCCAGCCCTCGTAATAGCCAGAGTCCTTCGGGTCTCGGGCAAGGCGCTTGGCCTTCTCTTCGTCTGGAAGCGCGATCTTTCCAAACGTGTTCCAATAGGCCACGTATCCAGGCACCTGCGGGTCGTAGGCGCCAAAGCCCATGGCTTTGTGAACGAACTTGCCAATGTGCGCGTTGCGGCTTTTATACGTGTCGAAGCCGTTTCCGCCGTAATAGAGGTCCATCATCTGGCCGTGGTCGTCGTGCGCGAACGCGCGCCCGCGCATGCCGGTATCGAAGATGCCTTTAAGGCGCTGGCGATCCGCTGCGGCCTGCTGACGCTCCGGCGAGGCGTTTCGTGTGTTTCCGTCGACAAAGGCTGCGAACACCTTCTTCAAGACGTTCGAGCCCTGGGTGCCGTAGACAAACTTCGCCTCGCGAAATGCGATCCCAAGCTCGCTCTCGCGCGCCCCAAAACCACATTGCTCGATGGCGGTTCGAACCGCTGGGTCGAGACTGGACAGCTTCACTTGTCGCGGCATTCCTATAGATAATCATAAAGTCGGTGCCTCGGCCACGATAACTTTTCGCTGCCGGTTTGCTCATGCGCATTATAAAACTTGAATCCGCTGGACATGTCTTCAAGCGATGGCTTGACGCGGCTCTGCATTCGGTCGACGTCCGACCATCGCGCGACGCCCGCCGTGTTCCTCACCGTAGCGCAAACACGAGCGGGCCGCGCGTCGCCGGCTGCTGAACAGCTGGAACGCGCGGCCACGGAGACCTTGACGTTGTGACCACCACGTCGGATGGCCATCGAGGCTACTTACTGCTCGAAACAGTAGAGGTGGCGCAAGCTGTCACAGGTAGTCCAGGTATAATTGCTCCAATTGGTCGTGCTCACGTTATTTCCTGTAAACGTGCCGCCGGCCGTCGTCGACCAGTCTCCGCAGGTGTTCGGGCCGAGGTTGTTTCCGGCTTGGTCCGTGTTTGTGTAGGTGCGGGAGGAGCTGGCGACGGGTACGCCATATTGGTCGATGCTGATCCCGCCTGTTGGCAGCGGGGTGGCGTCGACGAGGTCGTACCACGACGTCGCGATCACCGATCCGTCCGGCGTTGAGAAGCCGGCTGGAGCCGACTGGTTGATACGGCCGGCAGCGCTGATCGTGCTATCGCTGAGCCAAGCTTTGAACGTCTTGCCGGCGAGTGCCGGGGCGAGCGCCGCTTGAGCATTGCACTTGGCATCGGCACCCGATAGCCCGCCGAGATTCCCGTCATAAGTCGCTGCGGTTGCGAACACAACGCGCGGAGCGACGTTGCATACAAAGCCCGTCTGACCGATCTCGCTGTTGTCGAGCACGCCGTTGTTGTTTGCGTCCGTGCCGACGTCGATGCGCTCGCCGCCACCGAGGCAATGGAGACCGCGCGCCTCGGCCGACAGCTTGATGAGCGAATCGTGCCCCGTGGCTCCGTTCGAGCCGTTCGTTCCGTTCGTTCCGTTTGATCCGGCTGCGCCCGTGGCTCCGTTCGAGCCGTTCGTTCCGTTCGTTCCGTTGGATCCCGTCCCGCCGGTGGCTCCGTTCGAGCCGTTCGTTCCGTTTGATCCGGCTGCGCCCGTGGCTCCGTTCGCGCCATCTGTTCCGCTATATCCCGGATCGCCCGGAGGTCCGTTCATGCCATCCATTCCGTTGTATCCCGGGTCGCCGGCGGCTCCGTTCGCGCCATCTGTTCCGTTTGATCCCGCTGCGCCCGTGGCTCCGTTCGCGCCATCTGTTCCGTTTGATCCGGCTGCGCCCGTGGCTCCGTTCGAGCCGTTCGAGCCGTTCGTTCCATTCGTTCCGTTGGATCCCGTCCCGCCGGTGGCTCCGTTCGTTCCGTTCGACCCGTTCGTTCCGTTGGATCCCGTCCCGCCGGTGGCTCCGTTCGAGCCGTTCGAGCCGTTCGTTCCGTTGGATCCCGTCCCGCCGGTGGCTCCGTTCGTTCCGTTCGACCCGTTCGTTCCGTTGGATCCCGTCCCGCCGGTGGC
>CAIQDA010000493.1 GCA_903870415.1 uncultured delta proteobacterium | reverse complement strand
CCAGGACCCGGAGCGCGGCATCGAGCGTGACGCGGATGCGCGTGCTCGCGTGCTCGCCGAACTCGACAAAGAGGCCGAGTCGCTCGTGATGAGTCGCGATGCTGTGCGCGAGACCAAGCGTCTTGTGGACGAGATGCGCGCGCAATCCGGCGGCGAAGGCGGACTTCTCGCGATGGAGGCTGCAGCTCGTCGCGAGTTCAACACTCTCGTGGATCGCGAAGTCGAGCTGGCAGGCGTTTCCGCGGCAGGTGCGGCGTACGGCTCGCGCGTTCGGCCATCGGTCGACGAAGCGAAACGTGTAGACAGCACGCTCGAACGTCTTGAGGCCGATCTGCGCGCGAAGGCGAGCGATCGCGCTGCGGCGGTCCAGGCCGAGGTTATCGAGCGGCTTGCGGAAGTCGCTGCGGTCACCGCTCGGCTCGAAGACATCGAAAAGGAAGCGCGCGTCGTCTGTGGCGGTGCCGCTCGAAGCAACGTGCAGATTGCACGCAAGCGCCTCCGCGACTTGCTGTTGAAGGCCGACGTCGGAACGACGGCTCACGCATGGGAAGTGCGCGAAGAAGCGCAGCAGCGCGTCAGCTCGATCTTGACCGAGAAGGCGAAGCGCGAGCGTCTCATCGACGACGAAATGCGTGATGCGCTCGAAGAAGGCTCCGTTGCCGTCTTCAAGGAAACCTCTGCGCCGCCAGCACGCTGAGCGGGCCAATTCTTAGGGCGAATCGAATGCGAACTACGGTACGAACTGGGGCGCTTGCGTCGATGGTGCTGGCCCTATGGGTGGCTTCGGCCACGCTTGGTCCCGATGCGCATGCCGCTCCGGCGAAGGCGCCCGCGGCAACCAAAGCCAAAAAGAAGAAGGCCCCCAAGGCGGCAGAAGCGTCGCCCGCGGACGCGGCTCCGGCTCCGGAGCCCTCGGGTGAACCCGCGGCAGGGGCGGGACCAAGCGCGCCAGCGGCCGACTCCGCTCCGGAGGCACCGAGTCCCGTCGCTGCACCCGCTCGCGCGGCGAGTCGAGCGAGCGAACTGACCTGCAATTACGCGAAGCCGAAGGACGTCACGTCGTCCTCGTCGGATCTCGCGGCCGTTTTGAAGCGCGCTCCGGAGGCCCCGAAGCCTGAGCAGATTGAAGCGCTCAACACGATGCGTTCGGTTTCCAAGGAGTTCGACAAAGTGGGAACGCGCTTTCGCTCGGCGATTAGCGACGTTGTGACCCAGCACTACCGGGACAAGCGACGCGTGGCGACGTTTGGTCTTGAACGCGAACTTGTCGCGGAACGAGCCGCGTTGATCGAGGCGCGCGCGCAGGCCATCGCGTCGCTCGAAGCTTTTGTGAAGCGTTACGCCGACGACCCGGCCGACGACGACTCGACCCCGCTCGCGATGATGCGCCTTGCCGCGCTTCACGAAGAGCGCGCGCGTACGAGCGACGGTGACCTCGACAAGGCGCTTGCGCCAGCCATTGCACTCTACAAGCAAATTGTTCGGGACTATCCGAAGTTCACGCAGCTTGCGGGCGCGTATTATTACCTGGGCCACGCGCTCAGCGATGCGGGCCGAACGGACGAGGCGCAGCAGGTGTGGCGCTCGCTCGTGTGCCACAACATTTACGCGTACCCAACCAAGGCGTCCGCGGAGAATCCCGGCCGCGATGAGGTCCTGCCCGTTCGCGGCGATCACTCGGAAGAAGAGTGGATCGCATGGCGTCGTCGCTACGACGATGTGGGCCGCATGACGAAGAAGGGCGATCGGCCTGCCGACACGTTCTACGACGAGTCGTTTCCGGCCGCGTGTTCGCCCATTGAGCAGTCCGGCGTTGCCCTCCGCGATTACAAATACGTCGCGGAAATCTGGTGGCAGATCGGCAACTGGGAGTTCGACCAACTCGACAAGGGCGCAGGCGTGGTCACGCGCATGGTTGAGGCCGACCTCATCGGCATGCCCGGCGTGTGGTCGTACAACCGCGCGGCAAATGCCTACCGAAACGCCAAGGCGTTTGCGTCGAACAAGGACGTTTTCGGAGCTGTACTCTACAAGTATGCGTGGACGCTGTTCAAGCAGCAGCGCTATGAGGCGTCGGTCCAGGCCTTCGTGGACCTTCTGCGCTTCACCGACGAGCGCGAAGCTCAGACCGGCGATCCGGGAAGCGACTTCCGGCAGGAGGCCTTCCAGTACATTGCCGGGTCCCTCGCCACGGCGGACTTCAAGGGGCCTGAAGAGCGCGACCCTTACATCCCGCGCGCCGACATCATCGACGTCGAAACGAACCCTTCGAAGATCGAAGCCGCGCTTCGTTCCTCCGTGGACAGGCTCCGCGATCCGCAGCTGATTCCGCAAGATCGCCCGTGGACGCCGGACATTTACAAAGGTCTCGCGAACGAGTTGCGGCAGATCAACCAGTTCAATCTGGCGATCGCCATCTACGAAGATCTCATCGCGAAGTTCCCGATGCATCCTGACGCGCCACTCGTGCAGCAGGAGATCGCGAACACGTTCGATCAGCAGCTCGTGACCATCAATCGAGGCACCGCGCAGTTCGACGAACTGCTCGTGAAGTCCCTCGATGCGCGTACGAATCTGGCGAACTACGTCGGTCGCACGCCATGGGTTGCCGCGAACAAGAACAATCCCCTTGCTCGTCGTCGCGCAGAAGAGCTCGTCCGCCTGGGTGTTCGCAACGCCGCGGTGGCGCACACGAACTACGCGCGGCAGGCCCTCGCGGAGGCTGACAACTCAGGCGACTCCGCGCGCAAGAAGGAGCAGCTCCTCAAAGCTCGTTCCGAGTTCGACCGCGCCGCGCTTGCTTGGCAAGGGTACCTCGCGCAAGACGAGGGCGCCCCAGACGCCTACGACAGCCGCTTTTGGGTGGCCGATGCGCGCTTCAACCTGGTGGTTGCATCCTACAACCTTTACCAGTTGCCGGGCGACGAGTTCGCGCTGCCCGTGGATGCGCTCTTCGAGGCTGCGCGTGACGCGTGCGTCTCGTCGCGGGACTCGTATGAAGACGACAAGTACCTGGAGGCTGCCAGCACGTATTTGGTGAGCCTTGTCGACCTGCGTCGCGACGCGGAGTACGCCAAATTTGCTGACTCAAGTGGCCGAGAGGGCTTCGAGCAGCGCCAGAACCTCCTCACGAGCGAGACCGTTCGCGAAGACGGTTCGAAAGCCGTCTCCTTTGCTCCGGACGCCATCCCGTGTCCCGTCAT